>JAOASF010000072.1 GCA_025210175.1 Crocinitomicaceae bacterium
CTGTGTTAACTTCCATTAAAATGAAAAACTGTCCAAGCCTCTTGCAATTCTTCCACGATACTCCTTGCCATGGTTGCATCTTTTATAGCCTGAGCTTCAATAAAATTGAGTGCATTCATATGGACGGCCATTTCTTTTAAAGCCGCGTACTGACTAAGCATCGTATCCACTTGAAAGTTTAAATCGCATAAATAGGCCGTATCTACACCCACCTTTCTCTTTAATTCCTCCCGTCCATTCTTGAATAAAAACGAAGCGTATTCTCGAGTAATGTTGCTAGCAACAATCGGAATATTCTGATCCAAACAATAGACCATTAATGGTTGATAATCTGTTCTATAATTGGACCATACTCGGGTGTGGTTTTCGAGTTCTGCCAACGAATAAAAATCTTTTTGCAAACTGTCCAATGCGGCTTGCTGATCTCTTTCAAACATCTCCAGGGCAAAAGACAACTTTGCTTGCTCCTCCTTCAACTCTTCGTTTAGATGTTGCAAAAGTTCCAAAGTAAGCTGATGAGCTACTACATTATCATGCTCCTCACCAAAAAAGATGAGCTGATAATCATCCATCTCCTCTTTCAAACGCTCCATTTTCACCTGCCTCCCTTTTCCATTTACCAAAACATAGGGGTGCTCCTCTTGAGCGAAACACAAGTCTTGACCCACTAAAAAATTCGCAAACCAAAAAGTTGTTAAGAATATTGCCGCCTTCATTTTCATATTTGCATTTTGTGCCCTGAAAGTAGTTGATTTATCTCTAACTTTGGCCGCATGTCTAACGAGAAGGATAAATTTCAATGGCTCCCCAAACAGTTCCTGGTTTTGGGAAAAATGATGCTAATTTCCTTTGTTTTACTCTTTGTTCTTCGGGTTGTTTTTCTGATCTATCATTGGAATACCTTTCACCAGGCTAATGCCCAAGACTGGTTAGGCGGAGCTTATTTCGACTTAATGACGGTGTGTATCGTTTACCTGCCATTTGCTCTCATCCACCTCCTACCCCTTCCCATTCATCGCTATCGACTGTATCGCATTTTTGCCAACTTTTATTTTCTTCTGGCAAACATCCTTATCATTATCGTCAACCTAATCGATCTTGAATATTTTTCATATACAGCCAAGAGAACAACCTACGATGTGGTAGCCATTCTTACCGCCGGACAGGATTTCAATCAACTCATTGGCCCTTTTTTCTTCGAATTTTGGTGGATTTTGATCATTCTGGCAATTTTCATTTCCATCCTACAAATGGCTTATGGAAGGTGGATTGCGAACAGTGCTTTAGACATGCAATTTTCGCTGCCAAAGCAACTTGCGACCCTGGTTTTCTGGGGATCCTTCATTGTCGTAATGGGGCGCGGTGGAACTCAACTCAAACCAAAAGGTATCATTGAGGCCAATGCCTACTGCCAATCGGGTTATTCAAGTTTCGTATTGAATACCGCCTTTACCATGATCAAATCCTTTGGCGATGTAGGTCTCACCAAAAAAGACTACTTCCCCGAAGAGGAACTCGACCATTTATTCAACCCGATTCAAACCTCTGAACCTCAGCATATTTTTGACGGGAAGCAAAACTTGGTTCTCATCATCCTTGAAAGTTTTGGAAATGAATGGTTTGCTCCCAACAATCCGAATTTAAAAGTTTCCTATACCCCCTTTTTGGATAGCTTGATTCAACAAGGACTCTTTTTCTCGAACGGTTTTGCAAATGGAAAAAAATCCATTGAAGCAGTTCCATCGATCATCGCCTCGCTTCCAAGTTTGATGAATACCCCTTACATCACTTCTCAATACGGAGGAAATACGATTGAATCTTTGCCAACTATTTTGCGCAAACAAGGTTACACTTCCGCCTTTTATCACGGAGCTACCAATGGTTCCATGCGCTTCGACAGCTTCGCCAAAACGGTGGGCTACGATCATTATCTTGGTAGAAATGAATATGGGAACGACGATCATTTCGATCAAACTTGGGGTATAATGGATGAATATTTCAACCCCTGGTCTGCACAAAAAATGAGTGAACTGAAAGAGCCTTTTTTTGGAACCTTGTTTACACTTTCGTCTCACCACCCCTATCATGTCCCTAAAAACCGATTGAAAGATATTGTAGTGGGTGACCACCCTATCGCTACTGCCATAAGCTATGGCGATTATTCCTTGCGTAAATTCTTCGAAGAAGCAAAACAACAGCCTTGGTACGATCAAACCCTTTTCGTTATTTGCGCCGATCACACACCAGCTGCCACTACGAAAGAGTTTTTTGGTCGCAATGAATTGTACCGAATTCCCATTCTTTTTTATCACCCTGGCAAGAAATTGAAACCCCAGAAAAAGGATAGAATTTTTCAACAAATCGACATTTTACCGACCGCTTTGGACCTTTTGGACATTGAGACCAAATTTTATGGTTTTGGTCATTCCTACTTCTCCAAGGCTGAACCCTATTCAATCGCCTTTTTGGAAGGAGTTTATTACTATTTTTGCGGTCAATTTATGGTGGAGTTAACTGGAGATAATGAAGTTACCGTTGCTGATTTGCAGCTTGGTAGAAACCTCACTCCTCAGGAAATGAAGGCCAGAAAAAAAGAAATTGACCCGAAAATTGAGACGCTAAAAGCACTCATCCAACGTTACAATCAGGACCTCATTTCCAATCAAACGCACATCGAATGAAATTAAAGATTCGCTTTATTATAAACCCAAAGTCTGGTGTTCACGACAAACACGACCTCCCTGGGCTTATTGCGACTCATCTCGATCAAACGAGGTTTGATTACGACATTCGACACACGCAATACAGAAAACATGCAGAAGAACTGGCCAAGGAAACGGCCGAGTTAGGCTACCACATAGCCTGTGCTGTGGGGGGGGATGGTTCTGTACACGAAGTAGGAACGGGACTCATTGGATCCAATACAGCCTTGGCCATATTGCCAGCCGGGTCGGGCAATGGACTTGCTCGTCATCTCGGGATTCCGCTCGTTCTTGAAAAAGCAATTCAACACCTCAACCATGCCGAAACCAAGTTTATGGATACGGTTAGAGCCAACGATAAGTCGTTTTTAAATGTAGGCGGATACGGTTTTGATGCCCTCATTGCTCGTAAGTTCGACAAGTACCATCGACGTGGTTTTTGGGGCTATGCTCAGTTGATTGTCCGCGAGTTTTTCAAATACCAACCCAAGGAATATTCCTTCGAAATAAACGGTGAAAAACGCAAGGAAAACCTGATCCTGTTTACCGTAGCCAATGCCTCCGAATTTGGCAACGGTTTGTGCATATCGCCAGAATCCAAAATAGACGATGGACAATTGGAACTCTGCCTGATGAAACCTTTCAGAGGCTGGAAAGCTCCTGGTGTAATTCGATACTGCTTCAAAAGAAAAACGCAGCAAAGCAAATACGTTGAAATAATCCCCTTCAGCGAACTCAGAGTAACGGTCCCCAAGGCTTCTTCACATTACGATGGCGAACCCTTTGATATTCGCACCGAAATTCACATTCAAGTAATCCCAAAAAGTCTTCCTATCTTCGTTTGAAACGAAGTATATGAGCCAAACAATCAACCTGGAGAACGCCCTTTCTCGCCTCGGAAATTTAAAGTCCGACCAATTACCTTTATGGGGAAGCATGTCTGCCCAGCGAATGGTTGAACCCCTTACTGACACCATCCTCATTGCATCCGGTAAAAACCCACAAGCACTGCTTGTTCCAGAAGATCGTATTGAAAAAATGCAAGCTTGGCTTGAAACGGATAAACCCATGGCTAAAAACATAGAAGTGGCGTTTGCACCAAAAAAATGGACCCTTCGCAACGAAGAAATCGATCTCGCTATCGATGAATTCACCGATGCTTGGTTGAGTTTCGAAGAAATCTATGAAAACAACCCTGGCCACAAAGAGGTTCATGCTTATTACGGTCCGTTGGACTACCGCCAATGGATGCTTTTGCATACCAAACACTTGAAGCATCACTTCGAACAATTCGAGATTTGAGCCAACAAATCCCCCTCTCAATTCGTTCATTCTTTGTAAAGTATTGATATGCGCTTTTGGTTTCTTCTTTTTCTTCTTTCAAATGTTTCCTTCGCTCAAGAATTGAACTTTGAAAACAACACCGACATTGTCTTCAAAAAGAATGGAGCCACACTTCAGTTACCCACTGCTGGAGGGCTCAATTATGCCCAATTTTCCGATATGGACATTGACTTTGATGGCGATTTGGACCTTGTGGTTTTCGACCGAACGAGCAACAATGTTCGCGTATTCCGAAACATCGAATTTGGAGGCACTAGGCAATACGAATTGATCCTGAAATCTCACCTTCTTTTTCCACCTGACCTTGCATACCGCCTGCAATTGTACGACTACGATGGTGATGGTAAAAAAGACCTTTTCACGCATGGTATCGGAGGGCTTAAAGTGTACCGAAACACGGGATCGCAAAGCACAGGACTATCGTGGGAACTGGCCACTCCTCAAATTCGATCTGATTATGAAGGCGATGACAATAATTTATATGTAGCTTCTTCGGATATTCCTGCTTTGGTGGACGTGGATCACGACGGCGACATGGATGTGCTAACATTCAACATCGGCGGGCAACATCTGGAATATCACCAAAACCAAAGCCAAGAACTTTTCGGCCACTCTGACTCCCTCATTTTTGTGTTGAAAAACAAGTGTTGGGGAGGATTTGCTGAAGACATGAACAACAGTTCGATTCTCTTGAACGACACTTCAGCCGTTTGTCACTCCAGCAACGTATCTAACCCAGAGCTGTACGATGTCCCGGCCAAGGGTGGTGCGCATTCGGGTTCCACGGTATTGGCCATAGATATGAATAACGACCAAGTTTACGATTTGATACTCGGCGATATTTCTTCGAATAAAATGGTGAAGTTGATCAACGGTGGCACAGCTGTGAATACCAACTCGCTTATGATCTCGGTTGAACAAAACTTTCCGAGCAACACCATTCCAGCGAATTTAGAAGCATTTCCTGCTGGCTATTTTTTGGATGTCGATTTTGATGGAATCAAGGACTTGGTAATTGGGGCAAACGCCAAAAACAGCTCAGAAAACATTGCCTCCGTTTGGTATTACAAAAATACAGGCAGCAATTCCTCCCCCAATTTTGTGTATCAAAAGGATAATTTTCTGCAAGATGAAATGATCGAGGTAGGAACCGCCAGCGTTCCCGTTTTCTTTGATCATAACAACGATGGCAAAGAGGATTTAGTCATTGCCAATTATTTCCACTATCAAAGCGGAGGTAATAAAAAATCAAGTTTAACCGTATACCGAAACACCTCTGTCGGCGCTAACCAGGAATTTACCTACATCGAAAACGACTACCTGAATCTTGGTCAAGAAAACCTTGGAATTCATTTAATGCCCACTTTTGCAGACCTTACAGGCGACGGTAAAAAAGAAATGCTTTTAGCATTAGAAAATGGAGAGTTCAGGTTGTATACCAATACCTCCTCTAGTGGAAATGCAACCTTTTCAGCTCCGTCTGGTCCCTTGCAAAATAACTCTGGTCAAACCATCAACCACGGTACCTTCCCCAATGCGCAACTGTTTGACTTGAACAAAGACGGACGCATCGATTTAATCATCGGAAAACGTTCTGGCGAGTTGATCTACTACGAAAACACGGGCACGACGAATTCACCTGTTTTTACACTAAAAAACGATCACCTGGGCAACGTGGATGTAAGCAATCTTTTTCCAGATGGTTTTCCTGTTCCGCATTTTTTCACAAAAGACGACACAACCTACCTTTTTTGTGGAAGTTTAGAAGGCGGACTTCGTTTCTACAAAAACATCGATGGACATTTGGATAGTGATTCCTCTTTTACCTTATGGAGCCATCAGTTTTTAGGCTTAGACATCAAAGGATACAGTTCTTTCTATGTGAACGACATAGACCAAGACGGTCTGTTGGATTTGTGGTGTGGAATGGACTTGGGTGGAATCTATCACTATGAAGTCGACCCCAATAGCAACTCTTCCCTGCAAGAAAACGAAGCGTTGAATTTTACCGTTTTCCCGAATCCAAATAGCGGTATTTTCTATGTTCTTTCGGAAAAATCTGCACAATTGGATTTCGAGCTATATGATTTACAAGGTCAACAAGTGGCCATAGATGTTTATACCAACGGCCATCAAAAGGTTATTTCCCTTCAAAAAAACGTGAGTGGCTTGTACTTGTTGAATGTAACCGATTCGATTTCAGGTCAACGAAAAACGGTGAAAATTCAGATTAGTAAATAGGCTTTGAAAGGTCCAAAACGAATTCCACACAACCCTTCTTGTTCATTTTTTTAGGTTCCGAGCGAAACAACCCGAAAACCGTAGAACCGCTTCCAGACATTGAAGCATAAACTGCACCTTGATTGTAAAGCTCCTGTTTCAATTCCATGATGGCGGGATGGTTCGGAAAAACACTGTCTTCAAAATCGTTGTGCATCACCTTCTTCCACTCTCCAATCGGACTGAGCCAATCTTGTTCAATATTTGGTCGTTTTTGAGGAGAGACTCCAGCATAAGCCTCTTTGGTTCCAATGTGAATCCCGGGATTAATCACCTGCAGGTAATATGCAGAAAGGTCCAGTTCCACAGTTTGTAAAAGCTCCCCTCGCCCCTTGGCCAATTGCGGTTGATGTTCCACAAAAAATGCGCAATCACTACCCAATTCTGCCGCGTATTCTCTCAACTTTTCTGAAGAAAGATTGAGGGCAAATTTCTCGTTGAGTAACTTCAACATTTGCGTAGCATCTGAGCTACCTCCGCCCAAACCAGCACCCATCGGAATGTTTTTCTGCAAGGTAATAGCGACCGGTGGCAAGGCAAACTTAGACTCCAAAAGTCGGTACGCTTTTACCACCAAATTGTCTTCCATGGAACTGTCGATTGACAGGCCAAACGACTGAAAAGTCAGCTCCTTAGCCTCCACAATTTCCACCACATCGAACAGCGGAATGGGATAAAAAATTGACGTTATTTCATGGAAGCCATCCGCCCTTTTCTCCTGAATGGCGAGCCCTAAATTTATTTTAGCTGGGGCGAATTTTATCATGAAACAAAAGTAGTAGAAGCGAACTATTTTCGTAACTTTCGCCCCTCAAAATTGAACGTATGTCGACTTATTTAGACTTTGAAGAGCCACTTTTGGCACTAGAAGAACAAATCGAGCAAACCAAAGAAATCGGTGCTTCTACAGAAGTAGATATGGCCGATAAAATAAAGGAATTAGAAAAAAAGCTAAAGGATAAAACCAAAGAGATATTTTCGAATTTAACACCTTGGCAACGTGTACAATTGTCACGTCATCCAGATCGTCCCTACTCTTTGGCTTATATTGAAGCTTTAACAGGAGGAGCATTCCAAGAACTTCACGGTGATAGAAATGTAAAAGACGACAAAGCCATGATAGGTGGATTCGGACTTTTGGATGGCCGTTCTGTGATGTTCATTGGCCAACAAAAAGGGGTCAATACCAAAATGCGCCAATTCCGAAATTTTGGAATGCCTAATCCAGAAGGATACCGCAAGGCACTTCGCTTGATGAAAATGGCGGAGAAATTCAACAAACCAATCGTTACCCTTATCGACACTCCTGGAGCCTTCCCTGGATTGGAAGCTGAAGAACGTGGTCAGGGTGAAGCAATCGCTCGCAACATTTTTGAAATGATGCGCCTGAAAGTTCCAGTAATCTGTATCATCATTGGTGAAGGTGCTTCTGGTGGAGCCTTGGGAATTGGTGTTGGAGACAAGGTAGTAATGATGGAAAACACATGGTACTCCGTTATTTCACCGGAATCTTGTTCTTCCATTTTATGGAGGTCTTGGGAGTTCAAAGAAAAAGCAGCTGAAGCTTTGAAATTGACCTCAAGCGATATGAAAAAATTGAAAATCATCGATGACATTATTCGCGAGCCGATGCAAGGTGCACACCGCAACCCTGAAGAGGCGTTTGAAAATGTGAAAAAAGCAATCGTATCTTATTTAGACGAACTCGACCCGATTGATCCTAACGAAAGGATTAATAATAGAATTGAGAAGTTTAGCGCTATGGGGGTTTGGAAGTAATTTCAAACCCTTTTTTGTAAGTTTACGTTAATATCTGCAACTGCGGCTAAGCGTAAAATGCAAAAAAACATCGTTATTATTGGAAATGGAATTGCGGGCATCACGGC
>JAOASF010000073.1 GCA_025210175.1 Crocinitomicaceae bacterium
GAAATAGCCTGCGAGCACTTACCTATCAAGATCCCTTTTTTGAACCTGTCTTTGAGAAAAAGCCAGTCAAAATCAATCTTTCGAACATTTCTGTTCTGTATAATTCACAAGCCACCTCTTCCCTGAGTTTAGCCACAGCCCAAAATGGTCGTAGTATTTTGAGTTCATCGCTCGATAGAAAAGCCTTTTTGTTTCACTCCTCGTTGGTGGAAGAATACTCAAGCTTTATAAACAATGCTTTATTCCCCACTGTTCTCTTGCGTGCAGGTGAAATGAGCTCTCAGTTGGCCCCTTTGTATCTCACCATCGGCGACGATACCCGCTTTCCGATTTATCGCAAAAAAAGAGCTGAATCGCCCCTTCATTTGATCGGCGAAAACCTGGACATGATTCCCGAGTTGATTCAACAAAACCAAGCAGAATACATTGTGTTTTCCAATGTTTCAGCCTCTGAATTGTTGAAAGCCGGAAATTACCAACTGAAAGCAGAGGGCTATCAAAGTCCATTTGCACTCAACTACAACCGAACCGAATCCGATATACGTTTGCTGAAAGAAGAAGAAATCAAGGACTACTTTGCCGTAAAAGGTATTGAGAACATTCTGCCTTTTACCATCAAAAATCAGTTGGATTCTGTGCAAATAGATTTGAACCAAGATGCATCGTTCTGGAAACTATTTGTTTGGCTGGCACTTGCATTTTTTCTGGCAGAGATGGCCCTTTTAAAATTTTGGAAAAGCTAATTTTGAAACATGAAAGTATTGATAAAAGCTGCAAAAATTGTCGATTCAAACTCTCCTCATCACGGTCAAGTTAAGGACCTCCTAATTGACGAGGGACGAATTGTTGCCATCGACTCTTCCCTTGATGACAGTGAAGCCAAAGTTGTTTCAGGAAACCATCTCCACGTCTCTTTGGGGTTCGTGGATTTAAAAGCAGATTTTTGCGATCCTGGATACGAGCACAAGGAAACAATACTTTCTGGTCTGGATGGCGCAGCTTATGGTGGCTATACTCATGTGGCCCTCTTGCCCACTACCCAGCCAACAATCGATTCGAAAACCACCGTGGAGTACATCTATCGCAAAGCGGATGGACACGTTACCAGAGCACACGCCATCGGAGCACTAACGAAGAAAACGGAAGGCGTTGAAATTTCTGAGATGTTTGACCTCTTTCAAACCGGGGTTCAGTTGTTTTCAGACGATACCCACCCCGTTTCATCAAGTATCATGTACAGGGCGCTGTTGTATGCTCGCAATTTCGGAGGACGAATTGTGGCATTTTCAAGAGATAAACACTTGGCCGACAAAGGAATGGTCAATGAAGGCATTGCCTCTGTGGAAACTGGTTTGAAAGCCGACCCTGAAGTCGCTGAATGGTTAGAAATTCAAAGAAATATTGAACTCTGTAGATACACTGGTGGCGCCTTACATTTAACGGGATTGAGTTCCGCAAAATCTGTAGAGCTTGTTCGCGAAGCCAAAAAAGAGGGATTGGACCTTACCTGCGATGTACACGTAGCCAATTTGCTTTATACTGAACAAAGCGTCTTGGACTTTGATAGCAACTTCAAGCTAATGCCTTGTTTGCGCACTGAAGAAGACAAAAAAGCCCTTTGGGAAGGAGTGAAAGCAGGAACTATTGACGCCATTGTTTCGGATCACCGTCCAAACGATGAAGAAGAAAAGAACTTGGAATTCGATTTAGCCAATTTCGGAAGTTTGCAGTTGCAAACCGCCTTTGCTGCCTTATGCGATGCTTACCCAGCAGATGTAGAATTTATTGCAGAAAAATTGGCCAAGGGCGGACGTTCATTCTTGAACTTGCCTGAACAGCAAATTGACGTGAATCAAAAGGTTGATTTAACCTTATTTTCAACTGAATCCAAATGGACTTTTTCAGCTGATCAGATAGCAGCCAATACGCAGAATACAACATTTTTGAATCAAGAATTCACAACTGAGGTAATCGGTGTTCTCAGAGATGGAATCTCGATGTTAAAAGAAGCAGCACATGGAGAAGCGTGAGTTTGTTAAACAGTTTTTGAAAGATCGGAAAATGATCGGGGCAATGCGACCCAGTTCGCGTTTTCTCATGCGCAAAATGATCGGTGAAATTGATTTTGACAAAGCCCAGGTACTGGTAGAGTTTGGCCCTGGAACAGGGGTTTTCACCAAGGAGGTCATTGCTCGTATGAAAACAGACGCTCACTTTTTCATCTTTGAACTCAATGAAAACTTTTACGAAAAACTAAAAGAAAACATTTCCGATCCACGTTGTCACATTATCAACGATAGCGCCGAAAAGGTTGCTGAATATTTGCAAAAACATGGATTTGAAAAGGCAGATGTGATTTTGTCTTCACTTCCTTTGGCCAATTTCGACAACGAACTACGCGAAAACATCCTTCATGCGGCCTCAGACGCACTTCATCAAAAGGGTAAATTTCTTCAATTTCAATACTCCACTCAAAGCAAAAGCATTTTGAAAAAGATTTTTCCAAATGTGGAAGTTGGGTTCACTCTTTGGAATTTGCCACCGGCCTTCGTTTACTCCTGTCAACACTGAGCGAAGTATACCCTTTACTCACTCAAAGCTACCCTAGACTCATTTTGAGGTAATCTTTGGAACGAATTTTGAATTCTTGACGTTATTAATAAAAAGAAGCGTCATGAAAACAAAGAAAAAAGAAGTTAATCGCGTGCCGATGACGCAGTCGATTAAAGTGAAAAAGAGAAAAAATACGCAATCAGGGTTCGATACCGCACTGTTGAGTTTAGGGGTTAAATCCTGCGCCTAAAAATCGAAACCGCCGCCTCCTTGATCGCCTGAACCATCGCCTTTACGAACCTCGTATTTACCAAAGCGATACGAAACGGTTAAATAAACTCGTCTTGTCTGCCATTTGTAATTTCCATACTGACGATTGGTAACTTGGTCAAAATCGTATTCAAACCCTCTTGTATTAAAGATATCCGACACGCGGAAACCGATCGTCCATTTGTTGTCGCCCAGTTTTTTATCACCAGAAATATCAATCGATTGACGTGGTTTTACCTTCCCTTGAGGAGTAATGCGCGGTGTATTGTATCGAGTATTGATCTGAATGCTTGCAGTTCGCTTCCAAAAATCGAAGGTTGATGCCAGCTTCAAGGCAAGATTGTATCCTGAGTTATTGAAATTAGAAACACCAGATCGGTCAATAAACTCCATGTGATCACCATTCATTGAAAAGGTATTTCTCCACCACTTATAGGGCTTGTAATTAATCACCATTTCAAAACCGTAACTTCTACTTTCATCAATATTATCGTAGGTTACAGCGCTCAAATTGTTGGGGTAAAACACCTTGATTCTTTGAATTACACCCGTTGTTTGGCGGAAGAAAATAGAAGAGGTCAAACTCAAATTATCGCTTTCAAAACTGTGCGCTAGATCGTAACTATTGACATACTCCGGTTTCAAATAAGGGTTACCCGTTCTAAGATTGTTGGGATCTGAATAGTTGGTAAAAGGGTTGAGCTGTCTCGAACGAGCTCTGTTGATTCGTCGACTGTACCCCAATGAAATTTCTTGCTTCTTGGTCAACGAATAACGAAGATGTCCAGAAGGAAACAGGTTGTAGTAAGTATTGTCGATGCGAATATTTTCCGTTTCAAGAATAGGTCGCTGTAGTGCGTATTCGCCTCGTAAACCTACTTGATACTTGAAACGATTGATCTCTTGACCAAAAATTACGTAAACAGCAGAAATTTGCTCCTGGTAGCGATAAGTAAAATTGGCCAGCGTGTCTGGTTTCCAACTTTCATCCGAATAATCATAAGCTTCAGAAAAAGAAAGGACATTTTGGTCGCTATTGGTGTGTTTGGCACCGGCTTCTACTCTTGCATTCCACTTCTTTAGAATTCGAGAATAGTCTGCCTGAGTAGCGTACAAAACATTTTGATCGGTATTTTCCAAATGCTGCTGCAAACGATTGACGTTTACCGGCTCTCCATTTTCAATCAGGTAATTTTCTGTATACGTACCTCTGTTTCGATCACTTCCTTGCGAACGTCTGAAATCAACACTAAACTCACCTAAATCCTCTTTTAAAGTGTATTTATAAAATGCATTCAGATCCAAATTTTCGTCGTGTGAAGGGTCCACCATTCTCCTCTCCCACTTTCTCTCCAATTCGTCATTGAAGTAGGTTTCGTTGGTTAACAACCCAAAACGCGTACGATCAGAAATGGAATAATTTGCCGATACTCCGAGCAATTGATTATCGGTCAAATTGTAATCAACTCCAAAACGGAAATTTTGACTTTCGTTGATGTCAGACCCTGGGCGACTTTGCACCAATTTAGAAACCGAGCCATCTTCAAATCGCGTTTCAGTTTGACCTGAAAAATCTCGATAGCCTTCACGGTAGGAATTGGCGTAATTGGCCAAAAAATTGAATTTATTGTTGCGGTAACTCAAAGTTGCACTCCCTTGCAGCTGATTCCCTGTGGCCCCCGTTAAACTCACTTCTCCATTGAAACCTTTTAACTTATTTTTTTTCAGGACGATGTTAATGATCCCAGAAGTTCCGTCAGGGTCATACTTGGCTGATGGATTGGTAACCAATTCAATTCTTTCTATGCTATTCGCAGGCAAGGAACCGAGAATGGCAGATAAGGAACCAGCCATTGCCGACGGCCGTCCATCAATTAAGATGATCACATTTCCATCCCCTCGCAAAGAAACATTCCCGTCTTGATCCACATCCACAGATGGAACGTTATTCAATACATCAGAGGCACTTCCCCCTTGATTATTCAAATCTTCTCCAACATTGTAAACCTTCTTGTCGATTCCGGCTTTGAGTACATCCAGTTGACCGACAACCTTTACCTCTCCTAGTGTTTGAACATTTGAAATACGCATAGAAATTCGGCCTAAATCCCATTGTTTTTTGGAATCATTGATGTTGCCAATGAATATTTCTTTGGTGTTGTAACCTATAAAAGAAACTTTCAAGTTGTAATTTCCCGCACTTACCCCTTCGATGGTGAATCGACCACTTGAATCCGACAAAGCACCTCCCACGGTAGATGAATCAGGTAAAGAAATCAAACGAACACTGACAAATTCCAAGTTCTCATAACTCACACTGTCGATTATCAGACCCGTAATGCTCAAGTTTTTTGCCCCGTTAGATTGTGGTGACAATTGTGCAATACTATAAGATGTGCATAGGAAAAACGAAAGAAAGAGAGTTTTTAACATGATGGCTGCAAAGGTAGGTGCTAATCCAAAAAGGGGGGCTACAAAAAGGATTCTTTAACTTTATCTAACAAATCATTCAAAGTCTTACTCTCTGCTTCCGAAATATTGCAAAGCGTTTGTGAAGGGAAGTCGGTGCGCTCGTCGATGGTCTTTAATAACTCCAATCCAGCCTCCGTAATGTGCAAGTACGTTTGCCGTCTATCATCCATGCATTGGAACTTTTTTATCAGCCCTTTTTCGAGTAACTTATCGATCAATCGCGTAGTATTCGGCGATTTTTCAATCATTCTCTCCTTCACCGTGTTGATGGTCAATGGTTCTTTAGCTCCGCGTAAAATTCGGAGAATGTTGAATTGAGCCATGGAAAGGTCAAATTCCGACATGAATTTTGAAAAGCGAGCGCCAATAATATTGGAAGCCACTCTTATGTTCACAATAGCCTTGTGGGTTTCACTTTGAAATCGACCTTCTAACTCGCTTTTATTTTCCATGCAGCAAAATTAATTACCATGGTAATAAAATCAAAGAAATTTACTGTTGGCGGGACTTTTTTAACGATTTTAATGTAAAATAAACTGAAATACTTACAACCAATCGAGTCGTAAGTCCGCTACGTTAGGTCGTTCTTTTGCTGTGAAATGAAAAAGGTGTTTGCCGGGCAATATATCGCGAAGATTATCGCGAAAATGCACATAACCCTCCATAGATTGTAAGAAGACAGCCGACATGAATTGGGTATTTTCCAAAATAACCACCCCTTCCTGCTTTTCTTCGTTGTATTCAATGGTATAGGCAAAATCCTTCGTTGTGGCTTTCGGATGCTCTTCTGGAAGATGAACAAAGGAACGCGTCACCTTTTCCTTACCTACTGTCCATTCAAAAACAAGCATGTGATTCGTTTTTTGGAACTTGTGTTGGTAGGCAATTTGCCCTACTTGGATTGCCGACAAAGGGGAAAGTTCGTACAGGTGCATGTCCTCATCGATTAATTCTCCTGCCAAACTGTACAATTTTGTTTTGAGCGTAAGTTCCACCATCTCAGGTTTATCCGAAACCAAAAAATAGGTTTCTTCACCTAGTTTTTCTGTTTTTTCCAATACCGTTACATCCCGGTAATCTGCTTGCGCTCTATAGTGCAAGGCCTTCCAGTTTCCAAAGTAATCAATGCTCGACCAAGTAGGAGCTGGCCAACAGTCGTGCACCTGCCAATACAAAGTCCCCATACACCGAGGAGCCTGAATGCGGTGAGAAGAAATGGCAATTCCCACGGCTTTGGCTTGTGTTAATTGAGAACGATACACAAAATCACTAAAATTTTCGGCCTCACCGTACAAGCGCTTCGTTTGTTTATCGATCATTCCATTGCCAACGTAACTTTTCTGGTGAATTTTCATTACCTCGCTATTCAAATTTTGTTCCTCCTCGCTTGCAAAATAGGCGATGGTACTCATTTGAGGGAAACTTTGAAAGCCATATTCGGCGTTAAAACGACCCGATTTTTTATCAAAATCTTCGATTGGATCTTTACCGTGCCAAACGCCCCAATAGTGCTGAGAACCATGATTGTAATACTCCTCCTTCCCCCAGTTGCTCAATGGAGAGGTGTGTATATACGGAAGGGTTGAATACAAGACGATTCGCTCGGGAATGACACTTTGAAACAAGCGTTTGTAAGCCGTTTCAATCTTTTCAGCATCCTTGCCAAAGATGAAATATTGAGCCTGAAACCCCCAGTTTTTCCAAGCAACATCCACTTCATTGTTACCATTAAAAAGCACAACAGAGGGGTGACTCGATATGCGTGGTATTTGATAATCCAGTTCTTTTGTAACGTTATTTACAAAGGCATCATCACCAGGGTACATGGAACAAGCAAACATAAAATCTTGCCAAACCATGATGCCAAGTTCGTCACAGGCTTCATAAAAAGCTTCGTCTGGATAATAGCCTCCTCCCCATATACGCACCATGTTGTAATTGGCTGCAGCCATGTCTCCAACCATGGCTCTCAAAGAGCTATCCGATACTCGCGCTGGAAAAATATCTTGCGGAATATAGTCTCCACCCTTGCAAAAAACAGGTCGACCATTCACATGAATCTCATAGCTGGTGCCAATTTCATCCTTTTCCTGAACCAAGGAAGATGTTCTAATACCAAATTTTACCGGAATTGAAACTTCATATCCGTCCGTGGATTGAATCGTCCATACATCTTCATACAAATAAGAGTCGCCTTGACCTCTGGGCCACCATAACTTGGGATTTAGAATTTCCACACTGCCATGCAAGCCATTTAAAAAAGGTTTAAATGCAACTTGATCAAATAGTTTAGAAGTCCATGTAATCGTACCACTGGGTAATTTATGAAAGTCCAACTCAAAATGTACCAAGGCTTTGTTTCCTTCAATTTTCTTGGTTTGTATATTCTTGGCCAGCACGCGATTTTTGGCAAATGAAATGTACTTTGCCTCTTTCCAAAAACCTATGGTATTGATTCTCAAAGCCCAATCCCAGCCAAATTGATATTGCGGTTTTCGGGTATATGGTGCAATTGCCACCTTGTTTACATCATTGGGAGCGGGCAATTTAGGTTTCGCCTTTTGATAAAAATCTTGGTGATAAAGAACCGGTGGGGTAAACTCCACAAGCACCTCATTTTCACCTTTTTGTAGGACATCTTTTAAGTTAAATGAATACGGTCTGAATGCGTTTTCTGTTTGACCTAATTCCTTACCATTGATCCAAATTTGAGCATAGGTATCAACGCTTCCAAAATCTAAAAAATTCTCTTTTTCGAGACTGGCTTGAAACACGACAAAGGTGGATCTGAATTTCCATTTGTGGCTTTCCACCCATTGAAATTTTTCTTCATTTTTACCTACAAACGGATCAGGCAGTTCTCCAATCTGAATCAAAGCTTCTTGAACAGACCCTTTGGTCCCTAACGGAAACCATTCTTTCTTAATCGGGTGATAAATTTCCCAAGTCAGTATTTGCTCCTGTGCCTTCATTTGAAAAGCAGTAATTAGGAATAAAAAAAAGATCAGAATTCTTCCTACCATTTTCGATCAAAAGGAGCGTCCAACAATCGATCCATCTGCTCGTTTCGCACGGCTACGTTAAACCCATTGTAAACTGAATAATAGCCATATTCTCCCTTGTTGTTCATAGCGATGAACCCACACTGGAGTCCGGTCAAATCCTTGTTCTTCTTGATGATGCGGTTCACGGCTTCTCGACAAGCTTCTTCTGGCGTGTAACCATGACGCATGCATTCTACAACTGTGTGACTGCCCGCAATGCGAATGATCGCCTCGCCTAGGCCCGTGGCCACAGCTCCACCCACCTCTTGGTCGATGAATAAACCAGCTCCTATGATCGGAGAATCTCCAACCCTTCCAGCCATTTTGTAGGCCCACCCAGAGGTAGTACAAGACCCAGAAATATGACCGTTGGAATCCATGGCCAACATGCCGATGGTATCGTGATTTTCGTGATTGATTATCGGTTTTACAATAAGCTCAGGATTACTCTTAATCCATTCCTTGTATTCCTTTTCAACTTCTGGAATGGGAGTTTTCATCAAAGGCATCCCTAACTTGGCAGCGAAGGCTTCTGCTCCTTTTCCAACCAACATGGCATGCGGAGTTTGCTCCATGACTTGTCGCGCAATTTGTATGGGATGTTCGTATCCTTCCACATAGGCCACGGCACCACTTCTTCCTTCCCAATCCATGATACATGCATCGAGTGTGACATGCCCTGTTCTGTCCGGCATTCCGCTTATCCCTACACTTCTATTGCTTCTATCACTTTCTGTAACCATCACACCTTGCATTACTGCATCCAAACTATTCCCGCCTTTTGACAGTACATCCCATGCTCCCGCATTTGCTGCTACCCCATGATTCCATGTGGAAAGAACCAAAGGTTGTTTGCCTGAATTGTAAGGGTTAATGCTTTTTGTTGTTTTTGGCTGATTACCAGCAAATAAGTTGTGACTGGCCAAGGTTCCTCCTACACCTCCTAGAATACCTAATTTGAAAAATGATCTTCTTTTCATGGGGAGAAATTACTGGTTTTTCTTCAATTCGGTGCTTAACCAACGTTGGTATTTCCCAGCTTCACGCAAATGTTCCGAATATTTATCCGTAAAAAAATGACGGCCTTCGTATCCCGGTTGAGCAACCATGTAGATGTAATTATTATCCTCTCTATTCAATACAGCTTCCACAGTTTGTATCGGTGGAATACAGATTGGCCCTGGAGGTAAACCTGGGTATTTGTAGGTGTTGTATGGGCAATCAATATTTCGGTGAACAGCCAACAAGCGCATAACGGTATCAAGCTCCTTCCCCCAGCAAAATTTAAAGGTAGGATCCGACTGCAGCGGAATGTGATTTTTCACCCGATTCAAATACAATCCAGCAATTACGGGCCATTCTTCGGGTAGTTTTGCTTGCTCAGAGTATACAATACTAGCTACGGTAACGGCTTCCGCAGGTGAATGAAGACCAATTTCCTCCAATTTTTCCAATTTCTCAGGAGTCCAAAAACGCTTGTATTCAGCCACCAATCTTTCCACAAAATCATCCAAGCTTACATCATAAAAAGAACGATAGGTATTTGGAACAAATAAACTCGGCAAAGTTTCTGCCGTAAGTCCGTGTTGGTCCAAAAAGTTTTTCGAGTACAATAGTTGGGATAGTTTTGCGCTGTCGATCATTAAACTTGAACTTATTCGTTCAACTACATCACTCACGAAGCGCGCATTCGGAATGACCACATTCACCTCCACCTCTGCATTGCCATTTCCCGCACTATTCAAGGTAAAACCGTTCAATAGATTGCGAATAGATGTCCCTGGTTCAATATCGTATTTTCCTAAGGCAATCTTGGATTGGTCCAATTTCTTGTAAGCAGCAATTACCTCAAAGGCTTGGGTGCTATTGAGAACTTTTTCTTGAACCAATGCTTGACCTAATTCGTCTATAGTTAGCTTTTCTTTGATGTAAAAGGAGACCAACTCCTTGTTGTCCGTTCGAGACTGATAATGCCACAAAGGAAGCCATAGATCCTTAAAAACAAACGCGAGAATAACCAAAAGAGCAAAGGCTCCTATCAAGAGTTTTTTAAACATTTACTAAAAATGGAATGAGTACCTAATTCTGTATCGAAAGTAGAACCTTTTTCATTTGTTTTCTCTTCTTGATCAAACATTTTTGAAAAGAGTCGATAACTGGGTTGATTCTGTGTATTCACCATGGCAATAACTCTTTCAATACTAAACAGTTTCAAAAAATCAAAAGAACGCCTCAAAACTTCAGAAGCGATTCCCTTACCACGTAATTCTTTTGGGTAAATCAGAATTCCAACTTCTATTTCCTTTTCTTCTTTTTTCCAATGAAAGAAATCGAGAGTACCAATTGGCTCGTTTTCCACGTCTATGATCAATCGCAACTGCCCTGTTTCCTCCAAGCTCTTAGCTGAATCAATTAGGTCCAAAATGTCTTGAAAACAATAGGTCTTTTTTTCAAAAGATTCAGCTTGAACCTCAGGGTCATTTTCCCACTTCATCAAAAGTGGAGCATCTGAAAAACGAATTGGTCGAAGGTCTATTTGATGCATAATCTACGTTTTGCAGCATCTAAATTGGACTGAACCTCTTGATTGGTATATGTAGCTAATCCCTTCCAAGATTCATCTAGGCGATACGACAAGATATTTCCTATGGCCATTTTCTCTTGTAGGTTTTGCAGCAGGTCCTTCAGAATGAAATTTCGATCTTCCATTCCAAAGCAATCCAATAGAGGCTGGAGACAAGAAAGATTCTGATCCAAACAACTGCTGTATTGAGCAAAAACTATTTCGGGATCTTTCTTGAGGCTACTTGGATCAACTTGAACCCAAAGAAAAGATATTGGTAAACGACCAACTTTTTCAATGGCTAGATCTATCGAATGGTTGTCTTTTTTGGTAAAACGAAGACTGTAGTATTTTCCATGCACTGAAAGGCCTATATGTGGAGGTCGGGCATTTGCGTCCCAAACCCACAAATAGCAACCTTCTTTCAGTATGCCCAGTTCGTTTTCTTTAATTTCTCTTCTGTTTGCAAACATCCACTTACACAATTTCAGCTTCTCCCTTGAAAACGTATTCAGCCGGACCAATTAGATAAATGTTGGAATACCCTGTTTTGGGGTGAAAGCTAAATTTCACAGCCAAATCTCCCCCCTTCGCTTTAACAGGAACGTACATGTTTTTGTGCTCCGTATAAAAGCGATGATGAAAGGCCAAGGCAGCGGCTGTAACGCCGGTACCACAAGCTAGGGTTTCGTTTTCAACTCCTCGTTCGTAGGTTCTTATTTTCAATCCATCCGAACCGTCTGATTCAACCCAATTTACGTTGATTCCTTGCTCCTTGTACCTTTCTGAATACCGAATTTCACGGCCCAATTCAACGATGTTCTTTTCGTCGATCATTTTGTCAAATTGGATGTAATGTGGCGAACCCGTATTCAATTCAAAACACAAATCGCCATGGACCTCAATTTGGGCTACATCTCGCATGTCGATAGTAACATGTTCAGTACTGTATTCACCCGTATGAACCCCATCAATGGCAGAAAAAGTGTAACTCTTTTTATCCGTAAGAATGTTTTCATGAACAAAGGCCACACTGCATCTGGCCCCGTTACCACAAAAACTCTTCGAACCGTCGGAATTGTAATAATCCACCTCAAAATCAAATTCGGCAGATCGATTTATTTTGATCAATCCATCTCCTCCTATGCCAAATCGACGGTCGCACAGTTGCTGAATTGCCGAAATTGACAGTTCGTCATATTGTCCTGAAAAATTGTCAAGCATGACAAAATCGTTTCCAGCACCCTGATACTTTTGAAAGGTAATCTTCATTTTTCTTAATTCCCTGCAAAGGTAGTATTTACGGACTTACTAGCGCTTTTATGCTTAACAATCTTTAACAGCGCTGGCTATACCAGAAAGGGACTTTTGGTGTTATTGTTGATGGAAAACAATTGAAAAAAATTAATCGCAATATCATGAAAGTGACAAACAACTTAAAGACTATTGGACTTGGATTGATTGGCGGCCTTTTACCACTCAGTATCTATTGGGCACTTCAATCCGAAACAGCCTCACCTACTTCCGACGAAGTTTTGGGTTCGTCAAAAAACAACCTCGCACAATCGGTCAACTTCAATGGACTTCCTCCAGGTTCGGAGAGCTTTGTAGTAGCTTCGGAAAGTTCGCTTAACGCTGTTGTTCACGTCACCACCAAGGTGGTTAAAACGGGCTTTCAGCGTGATCCGTTTTCGGAATTTTTCTACGGTCCAGGTGCTGGAGGTCGAGAATTCAAACAATATGGGCAAGGTTCTGGGTCTGGTGTTATCGTGTCGGACGACGGTTATATCGTTACCAATAACCACGTTATCGATGACGCAAGTGAAATAGAAGTTATCTTAAATGACAACTCAAAATACATCGCTAAAATTGTTGGGGCTGACCCATCCACCGATATCGCTGTTCTAAAAATTGAAGCCAAAGGACTACAAGCCATCTCATTGGGAAATAGTGACGATGTGCGCGTTGGAGAATGGGTTCTTGCAGTTGGTAACCCTTTTAATCTTACTTCAACAGTTACCGCGGGTATCATTTCAGCCAAAGCTAGAAATATCAATTTGCTGGCCAACCGTTCAGGCAATGAAGCACCTCCGATTGAAAGTTTTATTCAAACCGATGCGGCAGTAAACCCTGGTAACAGTGGTGGTGCCTTGGTCAACACCAAGGGCGAATTAATTGGAATCAATACAGCCATTGCATCACAAACGGGTTCCTACGCGGGGTATAGCTTCGCGGTACCTGTAAACCTAGTCGATAAGGTAATGCGCGATTTGATCGACTTCGGAATCGTTCAAAGAGGCTACCTAGGCGTACAGATTGCAGACATCAACCAAGAAATTAAAACCAAAAACAAACTGCCGAATACAAAAGGTGTCTTTGTTGCCAAAGTTACCGAAGGTGGCTCTGCTCAAAAAGCTGGTGTGAAAGATGAAAGCGTAATTCTCAAAATTGGTAACAAGGAAGTGAATTCAGTAGCTGAGCTTCAGGAAGAAATTGGGAAACGCCGTCCTGGAGACAAAATTACGGTCACTCTCCGCGACAACTCAGGAGATGAAAGCATCAAGGAAATTGTCTTACGCAATGCAGAAGGAGAAACCAAGCTCGTATCGAAAGAAGAAATTGCCAAAAACGTAGCCTTGGGTGCAACCTTCGAAGACCTTACATCAAAAGAAAAGAAAGAACTCAACATCCAAAGTGGTGTTAAAATTAAAACGCTCAATGCCGGCAAGTTAAAATCCATTGGAATGGAAGAAGGCTATATCATTACGAAAATTAACAACGAGGTAATGAGTAGCATTGAGCAAGTAACGAATAAATTAAACAACACACGAGGTGGGGTATTGATTGAGTTCATGACTCCGAGCGGAAGAAAAGACTACCGCGGACTAGGTCTGTAGACCTCGTTTGGCTTAGTTTTTGATGTTACGACAATGTTAAAAAAAAGCTCATTTAGTTTTGGAAATGAGCTTTTTTTGGTCGTAACTTTGTACCCGTTTCTTAGAAACCCGAAACTTCGTTTTAAACCAAATATTGGAGATCATTTTACATGAGACAGCTTAAAATCACAAAGTCGATCACGAATCGCGAAAGTCAATCCCTTGACAAATATTTGCAGGACATTGGTCGAGAAGAGCTTATCACCGCTGAAGAAGAAGTAGAATTAGCACGTCGCATCAAACAAGGAGATCAAAGAGCCTTGGAGAAATTGACAAGAGCTAACTTGCGTTTCGTAGTTTCGGTTGCTAAACAATATCAAAACCAAGGACTTACACTACCCGATTTGATTAATGAGGGGAACTTAGGTTTGATCAAAGCAGCTCAAAAATTCGATGAAACAAGAGGTTTCAAATTCATTTCTTACGCTGTTTGGTGGATTCGTCAATCCATTCTTCAAGCTTTGGCTGAGCAAGCACGTATCGTTCGTTTGCCTTTGAACCAAGTAGGTTCCTTGAACAAAATTAACAAAGCATTCTCTCGTTTAGAGCAAGAATTCGAACGTCCACCTAGCGCCGAGGAATTGGCAGAGGCTTTGGAAGTTCCAGAAGATAAAATCAAAGAATCAATGAACGTGTCTGGTCGCCACGTATCCATGGATGCTCCACTCTCTACTGCTGAAGATGGAGGTACCTTGATGGACGTTATGGCGAACACTGATTCTCCAAAGGCTGACCACGTTTTGATGGCTGAGTCACTTCAAAAGGAAATCGAGCGTTCTTTGAGCACCTTAACCGATAAGGAAAGAGAAATCATTCGTTTGTTCTTCGGAATTGGAATGAACCACGGATTGACTCTAGAAGAAATCGGAGCTAAGTTCAACTTGACACGTGAGCGTGTGCGCCAGATAAAGGAAAAAGCGATTCGTCGTTTGCGCCACACTTCAAGGAATAAGTTATTGAAAGCATATTTAGGATAAACTTCTTCGGGCTAACTGAACCAATCAGTTGGCCCTTTTTTTTACAATTTAATATTTAACATCTTAAGGATCAATGGAATCAGCCGTAGGTTACGAGAAGGAGCTTAACTCGCACGTAAAACGTGAGAGAGCAGCCGTTAACTTGTCAAGCAAGGTAGGTGAATTGTTGTACGACAAAGGCATCGAACTTGTACTTTTTAGAAATCATCTGACTGATATCAGCATTTCAGAAATTTTGAACTTGCACGAGTACGCAAGAAAGGTTGTCAACAAACCAATCGACGTGTTCACAACTTCAGAATTGGCAGAAGAGCTAAGTAAAATGGACTTGGTTCCATCAAAATTAGACATCGGTAAATTGGCTAGCGAATGGTTGGCTGAGCAAGCAAACTTCGACAATAAAGCAGCATTCTTGGGTGCTAAGTTGAGCGGCTTGTCTTCTACTGGAGGTAACATCGAGCCAAGAGATGTGGTTCTTTACGGATTTGGTCGCATCGGTCGTTTGGCCGCTCGTGAGTTGATCAAACAAGCCGGGAAAGGACAACAGTTGCGTTTGAGAGCAATCGTTACTCGCGGTAACTCAGATGCAGATATCATCAAAAGAGCTTCTTTGTTGCGCACGGATTCAGTTCACGGAGCATTCAAAGGAAGTGTTCAAGAGGATTTGGAAAACAAAGCAATCATCATCAATGGACAGATTGTTCAGATGATTAACGCAAACAATCCAGAAGATATCGATTACACAGCTTACGGAATCAACAACGCGTTGATCATCGATAACACAGGTGTATTCACAGATAGAGAAGCTTTGTCTCGTCACTTGAAAGCGAAAGGTGCTAGCAAAGTATTGTTGACAGCTCCAGGTAAAGAGGTTCCGAATATCGTATACGGTATCAACCAAGGAACTTTGGATTTGGAAAACGAAAACATTTACTCTGCAGCTTCTTGTACAACTAACGCGATTTCTCCAGTATTGAAGGTTGTAAACGACAAATTGGGAATTGTAAAAGGTCACATCGAGACAGTTCACGCTTACACGAATGACCAAAACTTGTTGGACAACATGCACAAGAAACCTCGTCGTGGTCGTTCAGCAGCAATCAACATGGTGATCACGTCAACGGGTGCTGGTAAAGCGGTAACGAAAGTTATTCCTGAATTGCAAGATAAATTGACAGCAAACGCTGTGCGCGTACCTACACCAAACGGTTCATTAGCAATCTTGAGCTTGGAGTTGAACAAAGAAACTTCTGTTGAGGAAATCAACGCAATGGTAAAAGAAGAGGCTTTGAATGGAGAATTGGTTAACCAAATCTTCTACTCTTTTGATCCTGAGTTGGTATCTAATGACATCATCGGAAACACTTGTTGTTCAGTGTACGATTCACACGCCACAATCGTTTCTACAGATAAGAAAAACGTTGTATTGTACACATGGTACGATAACGAATTCGGTTACACGAAACAAGTTATCCGCCTTGCGAAGTACATCACGAAAGTAAGAAGAGCGATTTACTATTAATCACTCGGTATAGGATTAAAAAAAGAAGGGAGGTTTTCGAACCTCCCTTCTTTTTTTATTATCATTTTCTTGTTAATCCGACTCATAATTTCGGTGCTTCTGGTCCGATAAGGCATGCATCAACACTTGACGGTACGCTTCTTTTTTCCGATCCGGTTCATGCTTTTTATTTTTTCCAAATAAGGCACCACTTCTGGAACTTTGCAGGCTGTTTTCCCCATGAAAACCTCCACTTTACCAATGTTCTTGGCAGCTTTCATGCATCCTTCTGTAAAACTTTCCTCGCTTGCCCCTAGCGCAATTAAGAACTGAACCATGCATAGTTTCACTCGGTTTTCCTCCTGTTGCAAGGTCCTCTCTATTTCGGAAACTAATTGAACATACTTCTTTTCATCTAAATCTGGCCGTCTTTCAAGACAAACGTAATGTCCAAGCGCGGACCAAGCTATCTGTCTTTTTTCTGGATCATTTGATTTCAACAATTCAAAAACGATGGATTCAGCAAATTTGCTTTCTGCAATATTCCAAGCCAAGGCGTATTCGTGAACCATATGCCATGTACTCAGGTCAACCCAATTCATTAACTCCTCTCGCGAAAACTCTGTGGGCAAAGCCATCAATCCAGCTAAATATTGAGCATCTGCATTCTTCGTTTTGAATAGTTCGAGAGCTATGTCGTGTCTTTTCTTATAGCGCTTTAAAATGCTTTTTTGATCGGCTACCGAAACTCCAAATAGTTCAGCTTCACAACCGTGGTTTCTAAAGATTTTCCGTGTATTCTCTTTGCCAAAGGAGGCCAACTCCTCCATTATTTCTTTAACTTCTTGCATTCTATTTCTTATTGGCTTTGAGACATTCCTGAATCTTTCGCTCGTGCAACTGACGTTCTTCGGGCGTATTGTTTGGGTTCATAACCAAAAATGCCTTGCATTTGGCATCAATTTCTTCGAATCTATCCATGAATTTTTGATCCAAATCTACCCCCGATTTCACCACTTTGTCAATGGAATCGTTGGCAACCACACAGCGACAGAAATCCCACTGATTGCCATATTTTTTCTCTATTTTCTTCTTGTTTTCCTTAAAGTCTCTATCGACTCCCTCCTCAATTAACGGAACATTCTTGCTCAAGTCCTTCTCAACTTCTGCTAGTACCTCTTCTTGAGCTGGCTCATCCGTCATCACCTCCTCTTCCACCGAAGAATCACTTTTGCAAGCCACCACCAATAGGTTAATTGCAAGAAATAACAGAACTTTAGATAGTATGGCATTCTTTTTGACTTCCACAGACATATTTTTAAGTAAGTGCAGCTAAATTTACAAATATTCAGCATGAAAAAATTACTGGTCATATCCTTTCTTTTACTCCAAAATTCAGGATGGAGTCAGGCTACCGAACCAGTGGTACTCTACACCGATTTACCAGAAACCAAAGCCATTAAAGATTTCAAATTGAAATACAATCAAGCTCTTCATCGATTGAGAAGGGTTTACCCTCTTGCACTTGAAGCAAAGGCTCTTTTACTCGAGTTTGATGGAGATTTGGCCGAAATGGAAAAAAAACGTCAGCGCAAAAAGTATGGCAAGAAAGCTACGAAAACACTGAAGGAGGAATTTACCTATGACATCAAAGACCTATACATTGAAGAAGGGATTCTTCTCATGAAGTTAATACACCGAGAGACGGGAATGACTGTGTCGCAAGTCATTGAAAAATATCGTGGAAAACTACAAGCTACGGTATACGAAGGAATGGGGAAAATCTGGGATCAAAATCTGGACGTTCAATATCAACCCGAAGGTGAAGATTGGATTTATGAAGTGGTGATCAACGACATTATCCACAAGCGAATTCCCTTTAGCTGGGAGATAAAACCAATGAACAAGGAATTATACAAGCAAGAAATGAAGGATTACAGGGAGCGCAAACGCAAGTTGCGAAAGGTAAAACGTCACGGAAAGCGAGCTGCCGATACCAGCAATTAAAAAAGGGTGTCCCCTGTAGGAACACCCTCGTATAAAAACGTTCAAGAAGCTTACTTCGCTGTCAACGTTCCATTTCCTCCATCCTCAAAATTTTGCGAGATGGCCGACTTGTCGAAACGAATTTTACTTCCCTCAGAGTTCAACAAAACAGTTGTATCGTTGATCTCCAAAATTTTACCGTGAATTCCACCGATGGTTACAACCTTGTCACCTGGCTTCATTTCTTCTCTAAATTTCTTCAGTTCTTTTTGTTTCTTCATTTGTGGTCTGATCATGAAAAAGTAGAAAACTACCAAGATCAAAACCAACATTACTATTTGTTGAGGCATATCTCTCTATTATTTATTTGATTTTTACAATTCCTTTAACGGTAACCTGCGTATTTGCAGGCTCTGTATTGGCTACAATGGTGATTCCCTTAGAAATAGCACCCACACCTGTTTTTTCGGTATCTACCATGGCTTTGATGACATAGGAGTCCCCAGGAGCAATTGGCTCTTCTGGTTTAGCCACAACCGTACACGTACAAGAACCCTTCACTTCAGCAACTACCAAGGGATAGTCGCCCGTGTTGGTCATCGTAAAAGAAGCATCAATCTTCTCTCCTTTGATGACAGTTCCTCCGTCAAAAACTGGGTCAATTTCAATAGTGGTTTTGTTTCTCACGTCTATCAGATCACTGTTCGATGAACAGGCTACAAGTAGACTTGCGAAACCGATGAACAAAAGTTTCTTCATGCTGATTGATTTAGTCATTTATCAAGCCACGTCCCATTTTAGTAATCTTGTTCTCTTTGGTCAATTGTGCGATTGCCTTGTCCAAGATTCCATTAATGAAACCATTGCTTTTGGGTGTACTGTAATACTTTGAAATTTCGATGTATTCATTCAAAGTAACTTTGGTAGGTATGCTCTTGAAGATTTGCATCTCAGTTAAGGCCATTTTCATCAAGATGATGTCCATTTTCGCGATTCGGTCCAGTTCCCAATTCTTGGTCAAGTCATCAATCAAAGCCTCGTTTTCCTTGTCCATCGTCAAGGTTTTGCGATACAATTCTTTAATGAAGGTCATTTCGTCCTCTTTGTCTTTGTACAAAGGCATTATTGTGAACGAATCTTCTTCAAAATTTTTGATCGTTTTCAAGACCATTGAACAAACCAAATCAATATCATCCAACCAATGAATACTTTTCTCCTCAAAGAAATGGTAAATCAACGGCGAATTCGCGATCTCTTCCTTAAATAAGGTTAAAACGAACTGACGATCTGCTTCAAAATTATCCTCGTCTGCATTCATATAAGCGAAGAAATTTTCTCCTTCTCTCATTTGCATGAAGATCTTTCTGAACATTTCTTGTTCCTCTGCTCCTACCCAATTAATCTTTCTTTCCTCTGCTACCTCTTCCAACTCCTTCATTGCTTCAATTCCAGCAATAATGCGGTTGTTGACAAAGCGCATATTCGGATTCAAATCCTCTTCCGTAGGACGCAATTTCTTCTTGTTTTCCTCTTGACGGTTGATGGCTTGGCGATTCAATTCACCAAAAGAAAGCAAGAAATAAATATACAAGTCATAGATTTTATCAATCGCCGACATCAACTCACTTTCTGTGCGTTTGAAATCGTCTTCATCTCCTTGAAAAAAAGAATAAAGCGACTGTAATACCTTGATTCTTAAATGACGTCTATTTAGCATATCTTACATTGGCAACTTAACAGAACCGATATGAGCGATTCTTTCCTCTGCCATTTTGTTTGCGATTTTGTATGTTGGGATATTCTCCGCTTGTGATCTTTTGATGATGTTCAAGATCGTATCGTAGATCTCATCCGCTTTTGTCAACGCCCATTCAGCCGGCAACCCTTTTACCTCCGAATAGCAGTTGATTACACCTCCTGCGTTGATTGCGTAATCAGGCGCATAAATCAATCCTCTTTTCATGATTTCGCTTCCTTGCTCGTCTTCGTTTTTCAACTGGTTGTTGGCAGCACCTGCAATGATTGAACATTTCAAACGAGACAAAGTATCCGCATTCACTGTTGCACCTAGTGCACATGGAGCGTAAATATCCATGTCAATATCGTAGATTTCATCCAAACCAACCACTTTTGCTCCGTATTCTTTTGCAACGCGAGCCAAAGTTGGTTCGTGAATATCGGTGATGTAAATCTCTGCGTTTTCTTTTGCCAATGAAGCAACTAAGTACTCACCAACGTGACCAACACCTTGAACAGCCACTTTCTTACCAGCCAAATTATCTGAACCAAACTGCACTTTTGCTGCCGCTTTCATTCCCATGTAAACTCCACGAGCTGTTACGGGCGATGGATCTCCAGATTTTCCAGGTAAACCAACCACGTGATCTGTTTCCATGGCTACCCAGTTCATGTCTACAGGCGAAATACCAACATCTTCTGCTGTGATATATTTACCAGCCAACGAGTTCACAAATTTTCCAAAACGACGGAACATCGCTTCGCTTTTCATGCTGCGAGAGTCTCCTATAATAACAGCCTTTCCTCCTCCCAAATTCAATCCTGAAATTGAGTTTTTGTAAGTCATACCGCGAGATAGACGCAAAACGTCGTTCAAAGCCTCCATTTCATTGTTGTACATCCACATGCGGGTTCCACCCAAAGCAGGCCCAAGTACGGTAGAATGAACAGCTATGATAGCTTTCAACCCTGTAGCGTTATCGTTGCAAAATAAAAGTTGTTCGTGATTGAACTGAGCCATTTGGGCTATTACCGGATTGTCAATCAAATTGGTTTCTGTAATGTTTTTCACCTCCATCATAGAATCGATGTTTTGTAAGTAAATTTTAAAGATGAATCGTTAATTTTGACTCGCCCAAAAGGCGGCACAAAAATAGGAAATTAATCGGATGAAGTCACTCAGGTATCTCAACAAATATTTTATCAAATACAAATGGAGAATGCTGCTCGGTGTGCTTTTCATCATTTGCTCGAATTACTTCGGTGTTCAAATGCCTTTGTACGTCAAAGACATAGTGGATGGCTACAAGTCTTCAGGAGCTGAAGTCGACTTCAACCAAGCCATTCTCATTGCACTAAAAGTCGGCGGTATTTACCTACTCCTTTCACTTGGCAAAGGTTTTTTCTTGTTTTTAACACGTCAAACAATCATCATTACGAGTCGCTTGATCGAATTTGACTTAAAGAATGAGATCTATGAACAATATCAGCGTCTTTCTCAGTCCTTTTACAAGAAGAACAATACGGGCGATCTAATGAACCGAATCTCCGAAGACGTAAGCCTGGTGCGCATGTACCTAGGTCCCGGCATCATGTATACCATTAACCTCGCCGTACTTTTTACCCTTTGCATTCAGGCAATGATTGGCATCAATGGCGAACTAACGCTTTATGTGCTTATCCCTCTTCCAATCATGTCCTACTTGATTTACAAGGTATCGAGTAAAATGAATGCATTGAGCACAAAGGTGCAAAGTCAACAAAGTAAAATCTCAACCATTGTGCAAGAAGCCTTTAGTGGAATTCGCGTACTGAAAGCTTACACCAAGGAAAAAGAAACCATTCACCACTTCAACGGTGACGTGGAAGAATACAAGAAAAGACAGATGAAGTTGATCTTGGTCAACTCTCTGTTCATGCCGACGATTATCTTACTCATCGGCTTGAGCACTATCATCCCAGTGTACGTAGGTGGTAAAATGATTTTGAATCAGGAAGGTGGAATAAGTGTTGGTGACATTCTCGCTTTTATTTTTTATGTCAACTACCTCACATGGCCCTTCGCCTCAGTGGGCTGGGTGACTTCTGTCATCCAAAGAGCAGCCGCTTCTCAAGAGAGAATTAATGAATTTTTGAAAGAAGAGCCTGAAATCGTGAATACGAACCAACAACCTTTCAATTTTCAGGGTAACATTTCCTTTCAAAACGTTTCCTACACCTACCCAAATTCGAATATCAAGGCACTTAACAATGTTTCTTTTGAGGTAAAACCAGGTCAAACACTTGGAATTATTGGCGCAACAGGAAGTGGTAAAACAACGATTCTCAACTTGTTAATGCGGCAGTTTGATCCCCAAGAAGGCGAAGTATTGATCGATCAACAGAATATCAAAAACATCAACCTCGATGAGTATCGCAAAAATTCGGCCGTGGTGCCTCAGGAAGTATTCCTTTTTTCAGACACCATTGGCAACAATATTCGTTTTGGATCAATAAACGGAGAAGCGACACTTGAAGAATTGGAAGAAGTGGCAAAAAAAGCACACGTATTGCACAACATCCAAGGATTTGATGAGGGCTTCGACACTTTGTTGGGAGAACGTGGTGTTAACC
>JAOASF010000074.1 GCA_025210175.1 Crocinitomicaceae bacterium
ATTACGACAAAGCAAGGTGTACTGGCTCTGCAGGTGTTGAGTTCGTGGTGACGAGTGTAACGTCAGCAGCCTTTCCGGCGAGTCCAACTTTGGGAACAGAAGCGGTGAAAGCCATGAATCCACACATGAACTACATTGAGTTATCTAAGAAAGGATATGCTGTTTTGGATTTGAATCAAATTCGCGCTCAATTTGATTTCTACTATGTAAGTGATGTTGAAGATCCACAAGCGACTCAATCATTCGGAGTAGGATACCGCGTTTACAATCAAGAAAGTTGTGCTCAAAAGGCAATCGCTGCAACTACTCGTTTAACACCCAATCCGAGTTTGGCTCCAGAGCAACCAACCTACAAATTGGTTTCATTGGAAGAGCAAAAGGAAATGGCGCCCAGAATGATTTCCATTTTACCCAATCCAACGACTGACGAAACTACCGTACAGTACTATGTGAAAGAAGCGGGTAAAATTGAAATTACCTTAGTTGATGCTGTAGGAAGAGTTGTTTTTTCGGATAGCTACCAGGTAAACACAGCTGGTGTGCAATACATGAAAATCAATCTTTCTGAATTCCCTGAAGGAACTTACCTACTACAACTACAACAGGAAGACAGTGTTGGCGTAGCGAGAATTAGCAAGAAAAACTAAAGATAACTCTGGTCAGAAACGCGTTGCGCATTCGTTGTGCAGCGCGTTTTATTTGAAATGGTGTTTCAGTTACCCAAAACTCTGATCCGCCACTCGTTGTGCCAGCATTTGGGCAAGGCGTTTGTTGTTTTCTTTGGTGTGTTTTTGATACTGTTCCATTTCCTCGTTTGTCAGAAGGCCCAGGACCATTCCGAGAAGTACATTTTTGATGGCTGCTTGGGATAGAAACTTGTTGAGTTCTTCCTCGTAGTGTTTTCGTCCGCTGTTGCGATCCAATTTATCAAAATGCGATTGGCCTTTGAGGAAGGTCATGAACAAATCGTTTTGATATTTGAGAATGGGTCTTAGGACTTCGTTTTGAAAAGATTCAATTTCTTCGGTGCCGGGTTGAGTAGGCACTAGGGGTCTGAGTTTCAATAACTCCTCTTTTTCTCGCAACTGATTCATGTAATAAAAACGAAAAAACCCATGCAGGGGGATTTCTGAAAGCTTCAGAAAACACGTTTAGGATTGCCGGTTTCCTTTGTAATCCACTGTTTGATATAATCTCTCTCCGAAGAGTGCGGCCCGCCATTGGAAATCTGAGACTCCCCTTAAGGTCAAATTGTTAAGCTTCAAAAGAACTGCATGGGCATCCGATAACGGACTTCAATACCTTCCACCTATGTGGTTGATTGATGCTTCAAATTTCGGTAAATAAGCGTGAAAATTCAAGCTGAAGCCGTTAAAATTATCTTGAATCCTTATTTTCGTTCGAAGAAACAAAAAGCATGATTTACCAAGTCAAATCTCTCCTTTATAAAATCCTTCCACAGTCGTGGTATTTGCAAATTTTACATGTCGGTTTTCACACGATGTACCGCATGGGAATTTTGAAGGGAAAAAGTGCTTTTAAGTATCATTACGGCGTTCAAAAATTGATCAAGGAAACGGATCACGTGGTCGATATAGGAGCCAACTTAGGGTACTTCGCCAAGACATTTGCACGATTGACTCCAAAAGGTCACCTAACTTGCATCGAGCCCATACCAGCCTTTTACAGAGTGCTTAAAACGAACCTTTCGAAATACAAACATGTTACTTTGTTTCATACCGCTTTGGGTACCGAAAATGGTACGATTGAAATGGTACTGCCGAAAAGCAATGGTATGATACGAACGGGTTTGCCACACATTCCGCAAGAAGGTGAAAACACAGAAGGAATGGAGAAGATTTCGGTGATGCTATCGGATACCGCTGAACTCTTTCAAAAAATCACCCCAATCGACTACATTAAATGTGATATCGAAGGATATGAATGGCATGTTTTTCAGCAATTGAAAACAGTCATTGAGGAGCAGAAACCGACCATTCAGGTTGAAATAGCCGAAGAGAACATCTCACCCATGAAGGTAATGTTGGAAGGCATGGGCTACCTACAATATGGAATAGCGAATTATGAAATCATTCCAGACACCGTCCCTCAAAAGGAACTGGGCGACTTCTTATTTGTACACGAAAGTCGAAAAGCAGGATTAGGACTCTAGATTCTTGTCGTCCTTCTTGTTTTCTCTTAAGTTTTTCAACTCCTTGTCTTTGGCTCTCAGCTTTTTGAAGCTAAAGAAAGTTGCAAGCATGTACCCCAGTATTCCCGATATCAACATCAAGACCATAACGGGAAGCTCAACTTTGGCAAACACCAAGGAAACCTCTGTTTTCTGCCAGTTTTGGACAATAAATAAAATGCCCAAAACGATGCAAATTAGTTTGAAGACCAAACTAAATTTTTGCCAATTACTTAAATCTTGCCAATACTCCTTCATGTTAATTGCTATTAGTACGTATGTGTATATCTCTTTGTGGGAAAGGAATTTCGATTTTTTCGGCCTTCAATCTGGCATGAATGGCTCGGCGCAAATCGGACTTTAGATTTTCAACATTGAAGGGATCATTGGTCCAAAAAATGAGCTGAAAATCCAAGCTACTATCACCGAAATTCGTGAAGCGAACGAAGGATCCAGGTGTTCTTTCGATACCAGAATTGCGATCCATTTCTTCTTTCAATACTCGCATAACCATTTCAACATCGGAACCATAGGCCACACCAATATCAACATAAAACCGAACGCTTTCCGCATTGTGACTCCAGTTCACCACTTTTTCCACTACAAATTTGCTATTCGGTACAATGATAATCATGTTGTCGCGCGTCCGTACTTCGGTGCTTCGTAAATTGATTTGATGAATTTTACCTACTACGCCATCGGCCTCAATCACATCCCCGATTTTTACAGTTCCTTCAAATAATAAAAATAACCCTGAAACCAAATCGGCGAAGATGGGCTGTAAACCAAAACCAATCCCCACCAATAATGCGGCCGACCCAGCGAGAAGCACATTGATCTGAAAACCAAGTGATTCAATCATGATTACAATGGAAATCACCCAAACAAAATACTTGGCTATTAGAAAGATAGAATGTCTACGCTTTTGGTCAATGCTCGACAAAATGAGTTTTGGTCGCTCAATGGTCCTCCTTAACAAGGAAAGAAAAACAACGGTAACCAAGGCTATTATTGCCACAACCAATAATTTGGCAACTGTAATTGTTACCGATCCTATGGTAATAATTTCAAAGTTTAAGATTTCCTGGGATGTCATACTACAAATTTGCAAAAAAAGACGGATGTCCCTAATTCATAGGTCAATATTGCGTTTTAATCTTTACTTTTGCCGCGCAAAAAATAATTTCATGGCAACTACGGCAGACATCAAAAATGGATTGTGTATCAAGCACAATGATAAATTGTTCCAAATCATTGAATTCCAACACGTAAAACCTGGAAAAGGTCCTGCATTTGTGCGTACAAAAATGCGTCAAATCGAAACAGGAAAGGTTTTGGACAATACATTCTCAGCTGGTCACAAAATTGAGATCGTTCGCATCGAGAACAGAGATTACCAATACTTGTACGAAGAGGCTGAATTCTTCATCTTCATGAACAACGATACATTCGAACAAGTAAATATTCCTAAGAAAATGGTGGAGAAACCTGAATTCTTGCAAGAAGGAATGATGTGTAACATCTTGTTCCACGCAGAAGAGGAATTGCCACTGGGTATTGAATTGCCGATGCACATCATTTCAGAGGTGACGTACACAGAACCAGGAATTAAAGGTGATACTGCAACAAACACCATGAAACCAGCGACTATCGCAACAGGTGCTGAGGTG
>JAOASF010000075.1 GCA_025210175.1 Crocinitomicaceae bacterium
CCGTACCGCTGACGGTAACGCAATTCTGGGGCAACGACTGCATCGTGTACCTTTCCTTCTGCATCCGGTTTTGGAAGCGGAAGTGGTTTCAATGATTTGCTCAACAATTTGAAGCTGTCTACATGAACTGAAATCTCACCTACCTGTGTCTTGAACAAACGTCCTTCGATACCGATGAAATCACCCAAATCCAACAACTTTTTGAAAACGTCGTTGTACATGCTTTTGTCTTCACCCGGACAAAGTTCGTCGCGGTTAAAGTACGTTTGGATGCGTCCTGTAGAATCTAAAATCTCCGCAAAACTAGCCTTACCCATCACGCGCTGTGACATCATACGACCAGCAATGATCACCTTCTTATCCTCAACGAAGTTCTCCTTAAGGTCCTTAGCGTAATCGCTTACCGGAAAAAGTTCTGCAGGATACGGTTCGATGCCCATATCGCGCAATTTTTGAAGGGATTCTCTTCGTTGAATTTCTAATGCTGAAAGTTCCATTGATACTGCTTTGATTTTCGAGGTGCAAAGATAGGAAATCCATAGACTATGAAGAAAGACTTGGGGCGATTAGATACTTAACTCGCTAAAAATTAAGAATCCAATTCACAGAAAGCCGATAAAAGCTTGTTTTTATAACTTTGCTTCATATTATTCCTACATGGATTTTCAGACATATTCAATTGTTAAATCGCTGCATATCATCTTCATGGTGAGTTGGTTTGCTGGTTTGTTTTACATGATTCGCTTGTTCATTTATCATACGGAAGCACAGGAAAAACCGGAACCTGAAAAGCGCATTTTGAGCGAGCAATTTGTGGTGATGGAAAAGAAGTTGTGGTGGATTATCACAACACCGGCCATGATTTTAACCGTTTTGTTTGGTTCTTGGATGTTGTACATGAATCCAATTTTATTGGAGGTTCCTTGGATGCACATCAAATTGTCCTTTGTTGTCTTGCTCTTGATTTACCATTTCGTTTCTCAAAAATGGATGGGTGAAATGCAGCGAGGAGAGTTTAAACACAGTTCAGGAAAATTGCGCATATGGAATGAAACGGCTACACTCTGTTTGGTGGCAATTGTATTCCTCGTCATAACCAAAGGAACCTTGAGTTGGTGGAAGGCGACTCTTTCCTTCTTTGCAGTTGCCATCGGTTTGATGCTCCTTATCAAATTATACAAGAGAATCTCTAACCGCGGAGAATGAGTTTGATCCCGAATTCATCTCTTTGGTGTTTCACTATTTATGCAGTTTTTGCGCTGCTAACCCTCTATTTTTATTGGAAAAATAAGAAGGCGGTTTTTTTCTCAACCTTCGGCATGTCCTTCTTTTTAGGTCTTGGAGTAGTCTTACTGATTCCTTTTCTATGGATTTGGGACGAACAATTCCACGCCTTGGTGGCTAAACATATTGCAGAAGACCCCTTGCATCCGCAATTGATGAACTTTGCTCCGTGGCTTTTCGAAGGAAAAGATTGGGATGAGCAAGTGACATGGCTACACAAACAGCCATTTTTCCTCTATTCAATCGCTTTGTCCATTAAAATTTTCGGAACTAAAGTTTGGGCAGTTCGCCTGCCTTCATTATTGCTTTATGCCCTGACTAGCGTGGCAGTCTACGATTTCGGCGCCCGTTTGAAGGACAAAAGAGTTGGCTTGTTGGCGAGTTGGATGTTCATTCATTGCTTCATGTTTCTCGAACTGCTATCGGGACGAATGACGACCGATCACAACGATGCTTTTTTCCTTTGTTTGATTTTGCTTTCTTTTTGGACCCATTTCCGGTTTCAAGAATCGAAAAATCGACGTTGGGTTTTGCTTACAGGTCTTTTTGTTGGCTTGGCAATACTTACGAAATGGCTGGTTGGTTTGCTCGTATTTGCTCCATGGGGTTTGCAGATTGTATTGAATCAAAATCGTTTTAGATGGTCTGAATGGAAGTCTTTGTTGACATCACTCGGAATTGCTGTATTGATTGCACTTCCATGGCAGATATATACGCTTGTGGCTTTTCCAGAAACAGCGCAAAGAGAATTGAGCTACAACCAAGAACACTTTTGGGTTCCTTTAGAAGGTCATCGAGGAAATTTCTCCTTTCACTGGTTGAATTTGTTGGAAACTTTCCGGCCAGAAATATTGGTCTTGACCATCATTGTGTTGGTGGTTTTCTGGAAGAAATGGAAGGAATCTTATGTCTATCATTTGTTCTTTTCCGCTCTGCTGTTGCTTGTCTTTTACAGTCTTGCCGCAACGAAAATGTATGCCTTTATTGCGCCAAGCATTCCCTTGTTTATTTTGACCATAGCCTTTGTTATAGTGAGTTTACTGGAAATGATTCCTTGGAAAATAATCTCGAACGTTCTATTTGCACTTGTTGTATTTTGGATGGTGAACATGACTTTGCGACCTGATCGAATCATTGACGACTACGGACTTGACGTTACTGCTGAAATGGCGAACGCGAAGGATTTGTATTGGCAGCAAATGCAATTCATTCAAAAACATGGGGACGACAATCCAAAACGTCTTATCATCAATGCCAATATGCGCCAACATGGAAACATTCCATGGATGTTTTTTACCGAGAACAAGGTGGTTCGTTTTATTCCGACAAGGGTTCAACTAGAGCGACTAAAAAGAGAAGGTTACTCCATTACCGCCATTCGTTTTGGTGAGGAATTGCCGGAGCATGTATTGGGGGATACTTCAATTGAAATTTTGGACTTTAACTAGACCTTCCTTTCCCATTTTATATCATTATTTTTGTTCCAAAACAAGACAGATGTACAACAACATATTGGTAGAAACCAAAGAACAAATTCAGATTATTACAATCAACCGTCCGAGTCAGTTGAATGCCTTGAACAAGGAAACGATTCAAGAATTGAACACGGCTTTGAAGGCTGCGAACAACGACGAGAAAATTGGAGTTGTGATTTTGACAGGTTCTGGTGAAAAGGCTTTTGTAGCTGGAGCAGACATCAAGGAATTTGCCCATTTCTCGGTTGCTGAAGGCGGTGAATTGGCGCGTAAGGGTCAGGAATTATTGTTCGATTTTGTTGAAAACATGAACATTCCAGTAATCGCTGCTGTAAATGGTTTTGCACTAGGTGGAGGTTTGGAATTGGCAATGGCGAGTCACATTCGCATCGCTTCTTCAAATGCCAAAATGGGATTACCAGAAGTTTCTTTGGGAGTTATCCCAGGATATGGAGGAACACAGCGTTTGACGCAATTGGTTGGACGTGGAAAAGCAAACGAGATGGTTTTCACGGCAGGTATGATCGGAGCGGAAGAGGCTTTGACTTGGGGCTTGGTAAACAATGTCGTTGAACAAGCAGATTTGATGGCTACATGTGAAAAATTGGCTTCTAAAATCTTGAACAATTCACGCACAGCGATTTCATCAGCGATCAAAGCGGTAAACGCCAACTTCGAAGATGGAACGAATGGTTACCATGTCGAAATCAAAGAATTCGGAAACTGTTTCGGGACAGCTGACTTTAAAGAAGGAACCACTGCATTTATTGAGAAAAGAAAGGCTAACTTTCGTTCTTAATGGCAAACCCAATTAAAAGGTTACTTGGCCAAACGGCCATTTACGGTCTGTCGAGTATCGTCGGCCGTTTTTTGAATTACCTCTTGGTGCCCCTCTATTTGAGTGTCTTTGAAAGACCGGCTCAATACGGTGTGGTTTCGGAGTTGTATGCCTACGTTGCCTTTTTAATTGTCTTTTTGACCTTTGGTTTAGAAACGACCTTCTTTAATTTTTTACAGAAGGATCACGATAAGGAAAAAGTATTCCAACAAGCTTTAACGGCAAACATTCTCATCAATGGGTTGTTTGCCGTTTTTCTTTTTGTTTTTAGTCAATCGATAGCCGATGCAATGCTCTTCGGAGATCATGCGGAGTACATTGTCATCGTTGGAATTGTGGTCATGTTGGACGCTCTGTCTTCCTTGCCTTTGGCCAAATTGCGAGCAGAAAACAGACCTTTGAAGTTCGCAACGATTCAATTTTCTTCCATTGCGATTAATATCGTTTTGAACCTCTTCTTTCTATTGGTTCTTTTTGATCCAGCCAGACCGGAAGAGGGTGTTCTCTTTATCCTTATTGCCAATCTTTTTTCATCGCTTATCAAACCAGCGATGTTGTACAAAGACTATCTCAACTTCCGCTTTCAACCCAATTGGGACCTACTGAAGGAAATGCTTTGGTACGCCTTTCCATTGATGATTGCCGGAATGGCGGGAATTGTAAACGAGACCTTGGATCGTATTCTTTTGAAACAGCTTTTGTACGAAGGAACGCCTCAGAGTCTTTTGCTCGCCGAGGATCAAGTCGGAATTTACAGTGCCAATTACAAACTGGCGATGTTGGTGACGATTTTCTTGCAAGCCTATCGTTATGCGGCTGAACCCTATTTTTTCTCTCAGGCAAAGGATGAGAATCGCGACAAGCAATACCGCAAGGTGATGAATATCTTTGTGGCGGTAGTTGCGACTATTTTCTTGGTGGTTACTTTGAACATCGAGATTTTCAAAGGGTTTATCACCAACGAGGCCTATCGAGAAGGGTTGAAGGTGGTGCCTATTTTGCTACTTGCCAATGTGTTTTTAGGAATTTACATCAACCAAAGTATCTGGTATAAATTGTCGGGTCAAACCAAGTTTGGCGCCTACATTTCAATCGGTGGAGCCTTCCTAACGATTTTGGTGAACGTCCTATTCATCCCAACCTATGGCTACATGGCCTCGGCTTGGGCAACGTTGATCGTTTACGCTGCGCAAATGATAGCCTCCTATTTGCTTTCGAGAAAATATTATCCGATTCACTACAACCTTCGAAAGTTCTTCTTTTACCTAGGGTTGGCCTTGGTTTTCTTTTGGATTGGAAAGAAGATTGAATTTGACTCCAAGTGGTTGTATTACGGAACCCGTAACGGTCTTATTTTGCTTTATTTAACAGTGGTTTATTGGTTGGAAAGAGGATCTTTGTCTTCATCAACTAAACAACCTTAATAACTCGGGTAACGAACCCCTTTAGCCCTATTCGAATTTTGTAATTTTGACATTCGACGAGATTCATGCAAGTAAAAATTATCAATAAGTCTAAGCACGCCTTACCATCCTACGAAACAACAGCAAGTGCTGGAATGGATGTGAGAGCGAATTTGGACGAAGCCATCACTTTGAAACCAGGTGAAAGAACCTTGGTTAAAACAGGTTTGTTTATGGAGTTGCCGGTAGGTTACGAATGTCAAGTTCGTCCACGTAGCGGTTTGGCCTTGAAAAAGGGAGTGACGGTTTTGAATACTCCTGGAACCATCGATGCAGATTACCGCGGAGAGGTTGGGGTGATTTTGATCAATTTATCTCAAGAAGATTTTGTTATAGAAGATGGAGAACGCATTGCTCAATTGGTATTTGCCCGATTCGAACAAGCGCAGTTTGAAGTTGCAGAAACATTAAGTGAAACAGAAAGAGGTGCTGGCGGATTTGGCAGTACCGGTGTAAAATAATAAGATGAAAGTAATTGTACCTATGGCCGGACGAGGTAGTCGTTTGCGCCCGCACACCTTAACCGTACCGAAACCTTTAGTTCCTGTTGGTGGAAAGCCAATTGTTCACCGTTTGGTGGAGGATATTGCCTCAGTTTGTGAGGATAAAATAGAAGAAATTGGATTCATCATTGGCGATTTTGGAGCCGAAGTTGAAAAAGAACTGATTGCAGTTGCCGAGAAATTGGGAGCGAAAGGAAAAATCTTTTATCAGACGGAACCTTTGGGAACGGCTCATGCCGTATTGTGTGCAAAGGAAATGTTGGATGGAAAAGTGACAGTCGCTTTTGCGGACACTTTGTTCAAAGCAAACTTCAAGATTGATCAAAACGATGAAGGAATCCTTTGGGTGAAACAAATCGAAGACCCAAGTGCATTCGGTGTTGTGAAAATGAATGATGCTGGGGAAATCATCGATTTCGTTGAAAAGCCACAAACCTTCGTGTCAGACTTGGCCATGATTGGAATTTACTATTTCCGAGATGGAGCAGCATTGCGTTCAGAATTGGAATATTTGATCGACAACAACGTTATCAAGGGTGGTGAATACCAATTGCCAGATGCCTTGCGTCGTTTAACCGAAAAAGGCACGAAGTTCAAGCCTGGAAAAGTGGACGAATGGTTGGATTGTGGAAACAAAGAAGTGACCGTTCATACCAATCAGAAGGTTTTGGATTTTGACCAAGAAAAAGGAGCTTTGGTTCAACATGCTTCGGCGAAAGTTGAAAATTCCTTGGTGATTCAACCTTGTTTCATCGGCGAAGGTGTAGTGATCGAAAACAGTATTGTTGGTCCGCACGTATCTTTAGGAAAAGGAACGAAAGTTGTAAATAGCCTTGTGGCAAACACCATAGTTCAGGAAGACACTCTTTTGAAGGATGCGGTATTGAGCGATAGTATGATTGGGTCGAAAGCGAAGTTTGAAGGTCGCAAGAAAGACATCAGTCTTGGAGATTTCTCCACAATTAAAGAATGAGAATAATACACTATATCTTTTTGGCTTCAGTGCTTCTTTCTTCTTGCGGTATGAGTAAGAAGAAGGAGGCGCAAGTGGTCAATACGAAGGCCGATTACGCCTTTATTTTGAAGTTTCACGAAGGAGTTCGCTTGAAGTCGCGTGGACAAACCGATGCCGCTATCGAAACATTTCAAGCTTGTTTGCGCATGCGTGAAGACGATGCGTCCAACTTTGCTTTGTTCGAATTATACCTCGAAAAAGAACAACGACAGGAGGCGAGTCAGTATTTGCAAAAGGCATACAAACTGGACCCAAACAATATACACTACACAACCGAATTGGCTTACGACTATTTTGAAACGGGTAAGTTTTCAGATGCGGTCAATATCTTTAAAAAACTTTGCAAGCTTCAACCGAGAAATCCAGATTTTCAATACGGTTTAGCAGAATCCTATGTTCGAGCAGGTAAGCCAGCAGACGCCATAGAAGCTTTGAACAGAACCCAAGATCAAACAGGTTTAATTCCTGAATTGGTGGTGCAGAAGTATACGCTGTACATGCAAATGAAAAAACCAGAATTGGCTTTGCAGGAATTGAACTCAGCCTTGGAGGAGATGCCAGCCGATCCTCAATTGATTTCAACCTTAGCGGATTACTATTTCAAGCAAAATCAGGAAGACAAGGCGATTGAAGCTTTGGAGCGCATGGCAGAGGCGCAACCCGAAAATGGACGTGTTCAGTATTATTTGGCCGAAGTATATGGTCAAAAAAGAGATATGGATAAGTATTTCTACTACCTCAAGCGAGCTTTTGAAGGTGGGGGAGTAGAATTGGATCAAAAAATGAAGGCCCTGCTTTCGCTGCAGGAAAAAGGTTTGGGCAAGGATCCGCGTTCCTTTGAATTGGTTGAAAGACTTGTAACTGATTATCCTACCGAAGCCAAACCGTATACCCTTTATGCCGATTACATGATGGAAAAGGGAGACGACGACAATGCATTAAAGTACTACAGCAAGGCGCTACAATACGAAAAAAACGCATTTGCCATTTGGAAACAAGTAATGGTGATGCAATATCAAAATAGTTTGTTTGAAGATTTGCTGAAATCTTCAGGTGAATGTTTGATGTACTTCCCGAATGTGCCATTGGTTTATTTGTTCAATGGAGTTGCTTGTAATCAAACCAAGAAGTATGCTGATGGTTTGACCGTACTTGAAGCGGGGATAGATTACGTCGTTAACGACAAACCTTTGAAGGCTGAATTTTACGGTCAATTGGGTGAATGTTACTTTCTTCAAATGAAGGTAAAGGAAGGAAAGGAAAACTATGAATTGGCCCTGAAAACGGACCCATCTAGCATTTTGTTGATGAACAATTACGCCTTTCGTTTGGCCAATGCGAAAATTGAGCTGAACAAGGCCTTACAACTGATGGAGGATGTGCTCGCTGTGGCAGCTGATCAGGCACATTACTTGGATACCTATGGTTGGATTTACTTTCAAATGGGGAAATACGAAGACGCCAAAAAATGGTTTGAAAAAGCCTACGCTGCGGATAAGGAAGACAAGTTTATCGTGGAACACATGGGCGACGTGTTAATCAAACTGGGAAAGAAAAAGGAGGCACTAGAATATTGGAAGCTGGCACATACGATGGGGTCAACCAATGGTAGTCTCGACAAAAAAATTGCGAATGAAGAATATTTTGATCCAATTTTCTAGCCTTGCGCTGGGGTTGGCTCTGTTAAGCTCTTGTGCAAAGAAGTTAACAGAAGGTGATGGGGAAAAGGTAAAGCGCATGAAAACGCAAGACCTTGTGGCAAATATGGATAGCTTAGTGAAGGTTACTCCATCTACTTTTTATTCCAAAATTTCTACCAAGTACAAGGATTCAACTCGGTCTTTATCTTTTAAAAATTCCTTGCGAATGATTCAAGATTCGGCATTGAATAGCATCATTACTTATGCATCAATTCCGGTGGTGAACGCCTTGATCACGAAGGATAGTTTGAGTGTGGTGAACAAAAGAGACAAATGCTTAGTTCGAGCCGATTTGAACTTTTTACGCGATAATTTTGGGGTCGATTTTACCTTTCGCAACATCGAGGAGTTGATTTTCGGAAAGCCACTTGATTTTGACAACACCTTGAAATATTTCCAGATTCATGAACCATTTCAATACGTGCTTTCTTCGCATCGCAAGATGAAGATCAAGCGCTTGGATAAAGACAACAATCGCGATCGCAGAAAAGAGGAAGAAGAAAACATTGTGTTCAAATACTTCATCGATTCTACGGGTAGACAGCTTTCGGGGATGGAAATCTTTTCACCCAACGATACAGCACGAATCGTGGTCCGCTATCTCAGCAGACAGCTTGTAGGTGCCTACAATTTGCCGGAAGAGGTAGAACTGGAGATTTATACCCCAAAGAATACCATAAGCATGCGCATGTCGTATGATAGAGCAGTGGTAGATGAACCCCAAACACTTTATTTCATTATACCCGAAGGATATGAGGATTGTGAGTAAATACGGATTGTTAGTGGGCGTGTTGCTAGTGACGGTGTATAGTTTTGGTCAAACCAGTGAAAAGCTGAAGAAGGAGCAAGAAAAACTGGAGAACAAAATCAAGAATACCAAGTTGCTTTTGGATAAGACCAAGAACAATACCCAGGCATCTTTGAATGAGCTCAAGTTACTCGACAATCAAGTGCGATTTCGGGAAGAATTGGTGCGCAATTACGATCATCAAATTCGCGGAGCAGAACTCACTATCGTAAAGAAAGATCAACAAATCAAGGCCCTGGAAGAAAAGATTGCTCAATTGAAGGAGCAGTATCGCAAACTGTTGATTTACGCCTACAAAAAGAGGAACAAGTACGGCAAAATCATGTATTTGTTTTCCGCTAATAGTTATTTCGAAGCGGTCAAGAGAAAAAAATATTTGGAGTCGATACGCGAACTTCAACAAAAGCAATACCTCGTTATCAAACAAAACCAGCAATTGATCAACCGTCAAATCCAATCCATTGACAAGGAAAAGAGACAAAAAATGTTGGTCCTGGATGAGAAAAAGAAGGAAAAGCAACAGATACTAGCCGACAAGCAAAAGCAAGAGGACGTATACAAAGGGTTCAAATCGGAGGAATCCAAACTTTTGGCTCAATTGAGGGAGGAAGAAAAGCAAAAGGCTGTACTAAAGGAACAAATTGCCATTGCTATCCGGAAAGAGATTGCTGCGGCCGAAGAAAAGCGTAGGCGCGAGGAAGAGGCCCGTAGAAAGGCGGAAGCGGCGCGCAAGATTGCAGAGGCAAAGAACAATGCAACAACTCCACCAGCAGCGGCCACAGTGGCCATGAATGATGCAAAGGAGGGAAGTTTGGTTAGCAAGTCATTTGAAGCCAACAAAGGAAGCCTGCCTTGGCCGGTCGACAAAGGCTCCATCACGGAAAACTTTGGTAGAAACCCGCATCCTACCTTGGAGAACGTATTTACGAATAACAACGGAATTGACATTTCATCGCCGAAGAATGCCGAAGTGAGATCCGTTTTTGAAGGGGAGGTGACCAGTGTGTTGAACATCCCTGGAGCCGGAAAAGTATTGATTATCAAACACGGTAATTATAGAACGGTCTACAGCAACTTGCAAAACACCTATGTTTCTGTTGGAGACAAGGTAAGTTCCAAGCAAGCCATTGGTTCGCTTTTGGTAAAGCCGGGTGAAAGTTTATCGGTTGTGCACTTCGAGATCCATCAAGTGGTGGGAAGCAATGTGCAAAGCTTGAACCCTGCCTTGTGGGTAGATCGTTAATCTTGTAGCGATACAAAGAAGGTACTGCCCTTTCCTTTTTCGGATTCTACCCAAATTTTTCCACCGTGCAATTCCGCAATTTTGGTGGCGAGAGCCAGGCCGATTCCCGTGCCTTCAAATTCACCCTTTCCATGTAAGCGCTGGAAGATGGTAAAGATTTTCCCCTGGTGTTTTTCATCGATGCCTATACCGTTGTCTTTGCAGGAAATAATCCATCCATTTTTTACCTTTTCGGCCTTTAATAACAAGTGAGGTTTGCGGTCGATGGCTCTAAATTTCAAACCATTTTGGATGAGGTTCTGAATCAAGACGTAGAGGTGGTTCTTATAACCGTTTATCGTAGGTAATTCGCCCTCTATTTCCACCTTAGCGTCGGTTGTGCTGATAATGTTTTGCAAGTTGGCAACAACCTGATTGGCCAAATCGTTGAGCGCAACACTTTCCTTTTCTTGTACATTGCTCAAACGTGAATATTCCAGCAAACCATTGATGAGTTGCGTGAGGTGAACCGCAGCATTCGAAATGTATTGAAAGAATTTTTTCGTGTTGTCGGTAAGTTCGTGTTCGAACTCCGATTGCATCAGAGAAATGTAGTTGGTAATGGTTAAAAGCGGTTCTCTTAAATCGTGTGAGGTAATGTAAGCAAACTGCTCCATCTCTTGACTTTTCGACTCCAGAATCGACATTTGATTCAACAGGTGCTCGGCCTTTTTGCGCTCCGTAAGATCCGTGGCCATACCCAAATAACCAATTATGTCATTTCCCTCGTTTTTAATGGCTGTAACTACGAGTTGCACTGGAAAACGCGTTCCGTCTTTTCGAATGTAGGTCCATTCTGATGAGTCGTGAAATCCGCGACTAGCCTTGTAGATAAATACGTCAAAACCTTCAATTTTTTCCCCGTAATGTGCGGATAGAAGCTCACCTCTTTTTTCTACTTCTTCAGGGTCGTGAATGATAATAGGTGAATGTTGGTTGATGACTTCACTGGCCTTGTAGCCGAGTAAATTCTCAGCACCCTTGTTGAATTCCACAATCAATCCCTCAGTATTGGTAGAAATAATGGATACGTGGGTACTCGCATCAATAATTCCTCGTATGCGATACAAGGCTCTTTGCAATTCGTCGAAGGCTTGTTTTCGTTTGGAAATATCGGTGATCTGGGAGACAAAATAGAGAGGTTTGCCATCAATATTTTTAACCATTGAAACGGACAAAATCACCCATACGATATGACCATTTTTGTGGAAATATCGTTTTTCCATGGTGTATGATTCCCGTTTGCCTGCAATCAATTCTTCTAGTAAATGAATATCCGAATCCAAATCATCGGGATGGGTGATGTCTTGAAACGTGAGCTGTAAAAGTTCCTTTTCCTTGTACCCTGTTATGTCGCAAACACTTTTGTTGACCCGTATCCACGAACCGTCTGGCGCCACTAAGGCCATACCAATAGTGGCATTTTCAAAAGCACCTCTGAAACTTTCTTCACTGATCCGAAGATTGTTTTCAATGGATTTCCTTTTTGTTATATCCTGAATGGTACCGTACAAATGAACACATTCGCCATTTTCAAAATCTGTCTTACCGCGTACCTCGACCCAGATACTCGTTCCGTCTGCACGCACCAATTCGGCTTCCAGTTCAATGTCACTTCCGTTTTCTAGGCTATCGTTTAATTGCTGGCTGACCTTGATTCGACTCGACCCTTTCTTGTAAAAATTCAAGGCCTCATCCAGGTTGGGGATGTAATCTGCCGGAACGCCATGGAGTTCCTTGGTCGTCTGACTCCAATAAAGCTCTTGCCTTGGAATATTCAATTCCCAATACCCCATGCGAAGAATGTATTGCCCGTGTTTGAGCCTTTCTTTTTCACGCATTCGAGAGCTGTTGTCCTTGAGCATGAAGAGCAAACTTTGGTTTTGACTGCTGCCGTCGCCCAATTTTACTACCTGAGCTACGTACCAAAATTTATGTTGGGTGGCATCGTTGATTTGAAAATGAGCCACCATGGCCGATTCTTTGGAAGGAATAAAACTAGTTAGTTTTTGTTTAAAAACATCCAATTGTTCTGGCTGAATCAAATCCATCCATTTTTGGTCATCTACCTTGTTTTTGTCGAAGCCTAACTTTTCCCAAAATCGTTCGTGCATTGAAAAAACGAGTTCACCCTCTGGCGTAATTTCAGCTATGCAAAAACTATCATTGAGCGCCAATAAGACATGGCCGAAGATGTGATCAAGATTTAAATGTGCTGGTTTTAGTAATTCTCCCATCCAAAAAAAGTCGTTTTTAGTAGTAGGAAGTAGACGCATCTACAAGTTAACAGAAATCTTTGAGATTATTTCTGAATGCGAATCAAATCTCCATAAAAAAGTTCCTTTTCGGTTCTAGTTTTCATCCACAAACCCCCAGCTATTTCGGGTTTTTTACGAAAGTAGATTTGCGTAAGTTCTTCCAGTAGTTCCAAGTCTACCTTAGGAGAGTATGTGTTGAGGATGAGCCAACCTCCTGGAGCCAACAAGTCTGCTGCCGAAGAAATAAGGGCGTCAATTTTTTGTTCCAATTTCCATTTTTCACCCTTGGCTCCCAAACCAAAAGCCGGAGGGTCCATTTGGATCAAGTTGTATTGCTTGCCTCTTTTCACTTCCCGTTGGGCAAATTTTAGGGCATCTTCTAATACCCATTTGATATCGGTCAAACCACTAGCTTCTTGATTGGTTTTACTCCAGTCGATGAGTTGCTTTACGGCATCCACGTGCAAAACCTCTGCGCCCACTTTTTTGGCAGCCAAACTACTGGCGCCAGTGTAGGCAAAAAGATTCAGCATTTTACCATTTTCTGGGAGGTTTTTTGAAATAAAATCCCAATTGGCACGCTGCTCGGGGAAAAGACCGAGGTGTTTGAAACTTGTAAGGGAAAGGTGAAAGTTTAACTCCTCATACGAAATATTCCATTCGCGAGGTGCTTTTTTGAGTTGCTTCCATTTCCCCTTGGTGGTAGAGATCTCGATGAACTCGAAATGAGCCATTTTGGTCCATTCCGAAAAGGGAAGTCCCGAATGGAAATAGGCATTTCTTTCTGGTCGAATGGTGATGATTTTTCCCCATCGTTCCAGCTTTTTATTGCCACCTGCGTCGATTAGCTCATAATCGAACCAACCTTCTGAGAATATTTTGGGTGCATGGGTGTTCACAACTAGCGCATGCGTGGCATTTTCTTGCGTCCTCCCATCATTTGTGCCATTCGCATCTGATTTTTAGAAGGTGCTGCCTGCATTTGCTTTTGCATCATTGTGATTTGCTCCTTCATCATGCCTGATTTGTCCATCTTCTTGGCTTCGGCCAATAGACTAACTGCCTCCGATCGACGACCAGTTTGAGCGCAAATTCCAGCTAGGTGCATTCGTGCCACTGCGTTGTCCTGAGAAGTGCGCAAACCGAGACCAATGGCTTTGCGAAGCATCGTTTCAGATTTGGCAAAACCCAATTCTTGCGTATTCAAAACAGCTTGCAAGAAGATGACGTAAGCATGTTGCTTCTTTGGCATGAATTGAGGGTGAGTAATTTTATTGATGTAGTGAGCTGCTTTTTCCGTATTGCCCATTCTCATTTGGTTCAATGCCAAAATCATGTTTTCATTTCGGAAGAAACTAAGAATTACGATGGCTGAAACAAAAATCAAAACAATACCCCAGCCCCAAAATCCAGTTGCAAACAAGTACACCATGGATCCTACTGAAAGACTAGCTAATACACATCGAATGATAAAACGAATCATGAAATATTTTTTAAATAGTTGCTATACACTTTAATTCAATCGCAATGGGAGTGGGAAGAGAATTGATCTCAACCGTTGTTCTACAAGGTAAATTGTCTTTAAAGTACTCGGCGTACAAACGGTTGTAGGTATGAAAGTCACGTTTCATGTTGACCAAAAATACCGTTACATCCACCAGGTTCTCCCAGCTCGATCCCGACTCCTCCAGAATCGTTCTTACATTTTCAAAAACGCTTCTGCATTGCGCTTCAAAATCAAATTCTATAAAATTTCCATTGTGATCCAATTTCAATCCAGGTACGCCTGAATCATTCGAATCGGAACCAGCAGTGCGCGGACCGACCCCTGATAAAAACAGTAAATTGCCTACTTTTCTCGCATGTGGATAAAGCCCGACAGGTTTGGGTGCCTTGTTTGTTGAAATTTTATCTGACATAGAAAATTTTGGTGCAAATATAGTGCATCTAAATGGATTTACTTTCAAGCTGGGCTTGGACTTTGGGTTCTTTTGTGGTAATCTAACAGATGACATTGTTTGGCAGGAATTTTGAACGTTCTTTTCCTTTACTTTTGCAGCATGAAACTTCGTTTTTGGTTCTTGGGATTGCTCATGATATTCAGCCTGTCGAGCTGTGTTGAAATCCTTGATGATATCAGTTTTAACCTAGATGGTTCGGGTACCTTGAAGTACAACATCAATCTATCAGCCAGTAAGGTGAAGATTAATTCCATTTTGGCTTTGGACAGTTTGAACGGACAAAAAGTGCCGACAATTGAAGAAATTGAAAAAGAAATTCAGCGATTCTCTCAGGCTTTTTCAAAGAAACAAGGAGTGAGCAATGTCGTAATTGAATCTGATTTCGAGAATTTTTTGTTCAAACTACAGTGCGATTTTGAGAATGTTGATTTGTTGCAAAAAGCCATTTTAGAAACAGTGAAGGAGGAGATGAAAGGTGACAATTCGGTCATCAATAGTCAGATCAAGTGGCTGAAACTTACACCGGAACTCTTGCAGCGAAGTATTCCAGAGTTTAATACCGACAAAATCAAAAATTTGAAGCAGGAAGATTTGGACCTATTGCAAAAAGGAACGTACATTTCTATTACCCGTTTTCAAAAACCTGTTAAGGAGTTTTCGAATCCGAAGGCTATTTTATCGAAAAACAAAACGGCTGTGATGCTTCGAGCCAATACTTATGAGGTGAGTCAGAACCCTGAAATATTGGAAAATACCATCTATCTTAGTCCTTCTAAACCTTAGTTTATTTTGAATTTCTCAACTATGTTTCGCCATACAATTTTAGGTTTTCTTTTGATCGGATTTTTGAACCCAGCAAAGGCTCAAAAATCAGAAGATTTAATTCCAACTGCGGCCGTAACGGTTTTTTCGCTGAATAATATTCAAATTCTCCAGAAAGTATCGATGGATGATCTGGTGAATTATGCGTTTATGGCAGAAATTCAGCAAGAACTTTTTGACGGTTCAACAAATGGCAAAACGATCAAAGATTCAGGTATCGATTTCGACCAAAAGATTCATGTATTCTTTGGAACCAACACCCTTTACGAGGTGGCGGGCTTCACCTTTGGCATCAAAAGTTTGAATCAACTTTTTGAGGTGTGCGACGATTTTCAAGAAGTAGAATCGGAACTAGAAGGGGTGCGTTATTTCAACTCCTATTTCAATCATTTGCTCATCAAGGGAAACACAGGACTGCTCTTGCGTGTGGATCCCCTTCAATCGCACGTGCGAAAAGTGGCAGATTCAACCTGGTTTGAACGTGGTTATGGCGAATTGCCTTCGTCTTATTATCAGGAGTACTACGATATGATTGGCGACGATTATGAAGACTACGAGGAGGAAGCGGATTATGACGATGAAGAGTTTGTAGACGAAAGTCCGTACGATGTGGAAGAAGAACTTGAATCGCTAGAAGAAGGAGATTCGGAGATTTATGAGTTGCCAGCAGAAGATTTGAGCGTAAAGAATTATGCAGAATTGAGGGACTCCGTGTATGCGTATTTGCAGAGTCAGTACTTCCAATCCATCTGTGTTGATTTGTTCATCAAAGGAAATAGCCTTCCACAGGTTGATGCCGACTTAAGGGCAACACTCGATCGCAAAGCGGAAGCTGTTTTTTACTTGGATAATTCAAGAAGCATCCAGCAAGGGCAAGGTTTTTCGTACTTCCGTACCATGTTCCCATCCTTGCACAAGGAATGGAAGGAATTGTACAAAGGAAATAAGTTGATGGGTGAGCTGCATTTGAAAGACGATCATCTGGTTGCCAATATTTCGGCAGTTTACGGGGAGACGTTGGGCTCTGTTTACGAAAAAATGAACAACACCAAGTTTGACAAAAACGTGGTCAAATACATCCCCCAAGATGTTCCTGCATTTTTCACCTACAATGTGAACCTTCGCGAGGCATATGAGCAAGCTTATAAGACATTTATTCCTCTCTTGAAAAAGGAGAAAAACGGCCGAATTGCAACGAATGTTTTGGCTGTTGAATTGTTGAATGAATTCTTGAATAAAGACGCCATTTTTGAGACCTACAGAGGTAGCATGTTTGGCACCTATAACGGTGTGAAAAAGGTGACCGTTAAAAGAATTGAATACACCTACGATGAAGATTTCAACTACGAAGAAAAAGAGGTGTACTCGGAAGAAGAAATGCCTGTGTTCACCTTAGGGTTTTCCACTGGAAGAAATGATATTCCAGAAATTGTGTTGAAGCAAATAGCGAAAATAACCTCCGAGTGCAAGAAGAAGGAAGGGTATTGGGTCTTTGAAAATGCCATTTTCAATTCCGTTCCTTTATACATGATCAACCAAGGTGGGTTGTTTATTTTAACGAATGATGAAGATTTGGCTTTGAACCACACGAAGGGTTATGGGGCGAAAAAAATGTCGCGTAAATCCATGAAAAAGGCCATGAAGTCTGGTTTTGTTTACAGCGAAATTGACTGGTCTAAAACATTCACTACTATTCCGAGAGAGCTATTTTCAGATGAGCAAGCCGAAATGTTGTCTGGCTTAATTGGTCAATCGGGAAAAATGGTACTAACAAGTTCGAAAACCACCAAGAGCGGAACCGACTTTGAGGTGAAGTATACCTACAATGGGGAATATGAAAACTCCGGAAAATACTTACTGGACTTGATCAATAGCTTGTTCGTTGTTTTGAAATAGGTAAATGTTTAAGAAAATCCTCTTTATTTTCCTCTTGGCTATTGGCCTCGCTACATTTCTATACGTACGAGATTACTACAAGAGAAATTCGGCCGAACCGAGGTTGATCGACCGCATTCCCACAGGCGATTTTTTGCTACGTGCCAACATTTTGGATGTGGCCAAAGAAACGTCCTCGATGTTGTTCTTCAACAAGGTGGACTACCGCGATTTCTTTACACAAGAATTCATTCTAGGTCAGGGCAAAAGTTACGGGTTGGACTTTCAACGACCGCTTTATGTCTTTGCCAATGAAAATGGCGACTGGGGAGCCTTGATACACGTAACCGATTCGAGTAAAATTCAACAAGGAATCCAACGTTTGAAGGGATTGATTCCCATTCAGGATACCAGTTTTTTCGACTATCCGGTAATCTCGTGGGGCAAGGAAAAGGCTTATATTAGTTATGGTAAATCCTGGCTGTTTGTCTACAAAGGTGAACGGTTCAAACCGAATTTGTTTTGCGTAGTGCATGCCAAACGAGATCAAATTGCACCGGCATGGAAGGACTTCTTGAACGAACCGAAATTCAAAAACGAAAAATTGGTTATTGCCAGCAATTGGAAGAATATGAAGCGGTACGGGATCGAAAAGGCAGTATTTGCACACGATTCTGACTCTGCTAGTTTCACGCTCAAGGCTTACGTAAAAAGCGTCAAACCATGGGTGGTGAAACCCAAGGCTGGGGGTAAGGGCTTGGCGATTAAAAATTCAACCGATCGGTTTTTGGATATTCATGTGGACGCAAAGGAGTTGTTGAACAATAGAGAAGATCCTTTGTATCGACTGATGGCTCAAATGAGCAAGAAAGTGTCCTTTCCTTTGAATCAGTTTTTGGCTGCTTGGGAGGGGGATTTGTCTTTCAGACAGGGTGGAAGTTTAACCATTTCAGAATCCTACATTGAAACGGTGTTCGATGACGAATTTAACCCAGTTGAGCTCGAACGAACCAGAGAGGTGCAGGTTCCAGGATTTAGCATTGCTCTTTCTATGAATCACCGCTACGAAAGGCTAATCGCAACTTTGCTGGATAAAGGGATTCTCACCCAAGAGGGAGAGAAGTATCGATTTCTGGTGTCTCCCTTGCTCAATTATCAACAAGTTGGAAATTACCATCTCTTTTATTCTGGACAAGAGGCGCCCAAGTTGAAATACGACACGGAAAATAATGGACTTTGGAATGAACAAGGGACCAAATTTCAGTTTCATTTGGACTCGGTATCAAAAAATGAGGCTTACGGCACAATAAATTTCCCAGTTCAACGCATATTAAGACGGAACAAATTTTTCTAATCGGCTGAGAAATAACTAATATTGCAGGCATACTTAAAAACACGGAACAACCATGATGCGCGAACTAATAGCAGCTTTCCCTAACAACTTAAAAGAAGGATTACAAATCGCTCAAAAGCAAAGTATTAATCCGTCTGATAAGGAGATTTCTAATGTGGTGATCTGTGGTTTAGGAGGTTCTGGGATAGGTGGAAAAATTGTTTCTCAATGGTTAGAAAAAGACCTATATGTACCTGTACTTTTGTGTCAGGATTACGATATCCCGAATTTTGTTGGGGAAAAGTCCTTGGTAATCGCGTCGTCTTATTCTGGTAATACAGAAGAGACTTTGTCGAGTGTGGAACAGGCAAAAGATAGAGGCGCAACCATCGTAGCAATTACATCAGGAGGAAAATTGCAAGAGTTTTGTTTGGAGTATGGATTTAATTGCACCATCGTACCTGGCGGAAACCCTCCACGAACTGCTCTAGCATTTAGTTTAGTTCAGTTGATAAATATTTTTGAAAGTTTAGGGTTGGTTCCAAAAGGAAATCTTAGTTCAATAGAAAGTGCTCGTCAGTTAATCGAAGAGCAAGCAATGGAAATTCAAACCATTGCGAAAGGATTGGCATCGAAAATTGGAAAAACGACCCCTGCTTTCTATGCAGATGCTAGATATGAAGGAGTAGCTGTAAGAGCAAAACAACAATTCAACGAAAATTCGAAAAAACTTTGTTGGCAGCACGTTATTCCAGAGATGAATCACAACGAGCTCGTAGGTTGGGGGGGCGGTTCTGATCAATACTCCGCTATATTCTTATTGAGCGGAGATACCAATGAAAGAAACGCGAAAAGATTCGATATTTCAATTGACCGTACAAGAAGCAAAACAGAGAATACCTTGCTTCTTGAGGCAAAAGGAAAAGATATAATTGAGAGATCTTTGTATTTGATCAATGTAATCGATTGGGCATCTTTTTTTCATGCAGAAATGAATGGTGTGGATCCAATTGAGATCGAGATCATCGATTATTTGAAATCGGAATTAGGAAAGATGTAGAATGAATCGAAAAGTAGCGTTTCGAGATTTAGGTGTGATAGATTACAAGGAAGCTTGGGATTTACAAGAAGAGCTTTTCGCAAAAACCATTCAACAAAAAATAGCCAATCGGTCGGCTGAGACTGAAAAAGAAACGGAAAACATCCTCCTTTTTTGTGAGCATCCGCATGTGTATACCCTCGGTAAGAGCGGTAGCGCCGATCATTTACTTTTGAATGAAAAGGAGCTGAGGGAAAAAGACGCGACTTACTACAAAATCAATCGGGGCGGAGATATTACTTATCACGGTCCGGGGCAATTGGTTGCTTACCCCATTTTTGATTTGGATCATTTTTTCTCTGATATTCATAAATATTTGCGATTTCTTGAGGAGGCGGTCATACAGACCATCGCTGAATACGGAATCGAAGGAGGACGAGTGGATGGTCTTACGGGGGTATGGGTAGGAGGAGATGGCCCCAATCCACGCAAGATTTGTGCAATGGGGGTAAAGTGCTCGAGATGGGTGACCATGCATGGAATCGGGTTCAATATTAATTCAGATCTGTCCTATTTTAAGAATATTGTCCCTTGCGGTATTGATGATAAAGATGTAACTTCAATGGAGGCAGAGTTGGGTAGGAAGCTAGATTTTAAGGAAGTTTCAGAAGTTCTGAAAGAGAAGCTAGCGAGCCAATTCGAATATCAATACATTTAGTTTTATGCAAGGATTCCTTCGTGTTTTGAAGAAGATCGCTAAAGGCCTTCTCATTTTTGTGTTAGCATTATTCGTAATGGCTAATTTATTCATCCTTTTTTCTGGCCGAACGTATCTTTATAAAGGAATTTACAATACTTATCTACAAGGAAAATCAGGTCCAGATATCTACGACAAAGATGTTTTTCCCTATACTAACATAGAGCCAAATCTACAGGCAGAAGCATGGAAAAAGAGCTCCAAGTTTAACCGTTACCAACTCAGCGAAGCAGAAGAAAAGAACTTGGCTCAGATCGGCACAACCTCTTTCTTGGTGATGCAAGCCGATAGTTTAATCTTCGAAAGATACTGGGAAAACCACGATAGTATTCAAGTTTCCAATTCATTTTCGGCGGCTAAAACAGTTATTGCTCTGCTCATAGGGATTGCTTTGGAGGAGGGTAAAATCAAATCGCTTGATGACTCAATTGGAAAGTATTTGCCTGCTTATAGGCAAGTAGGAAAGAATAAGGTGACGATTCGAGATCTTTTGTACATGGCCTCAGGACTGAACTGGGAAGAGAGTGGGAAAGATCCTTTTTCGCACAACGCAGAATCGTACTACGGGAGTAATTTACTGGACTTGGTGAACAGTTTGAAATTGGTCTCAGAACCTGGGAAAATATTCAAGTATCAAAGTGGGAATTCGCAGCTATTGGGCTTTGTGTTGGAGGCTGCCACCGGACAAAATATTTCTGAATACTGTCAAAACAAGTTGTGGAAACAAATTGGTGCCACCTCGCCGGCGCATTGGAGTTTGGATAAAGAAGGTGGAGACGAAAAAGCGTTTTGCTGTTTGTATGCCACTACCAGAGATTTTGCTCGTGTTGGTGAGTTGATTCTCAACCAAGGTAGATTGGGGGAGAAGCAGATTATTTCGGTGGCCTATATGAAAGAAATGTGTATGCCAGCTCCATTAACAACGGAGGAGGGTATTGCTAATACACGTTACGGCATGCATATCTGGTTGACCACCTATAAGGGTAAAAAAGTTATTTATTGCAGAGGAATTTTAGGTCAGTACGTGGCTGCAATTCCAGAAGATAATCTCGTATTTGTCCGTACCGGACATCATCGGAAAGAGAGTTATACTTTTGCGGAAGCTGAAAAAAGCAAGGAAGTGCGAACAGATATGATTGACCACCCGAAGGACTTTTACGAAATGCTAGAGATCGTTGATAAAATAAAAGTTAGCGTACCTCAATAGCCTCTACGTGAAAGGTGTTAGAAGGCAGGTGCTTCACAATTAATAGATAACGCTGTGGGGCAAAATTGTTCAACTCAAGTGTATTGCTTTTGGCCAAGCTCTGTGTCACGAGAACTCTACCATTCAAATCGCGTAATTCAAGTTCATAGTCAATTGGTTCGTCAATTCCTGCAATAGATATGTATTCTGTAGCTGGATTCGGAAAGACACGCAATTCATAGATCGGAGCAAGCACAACTGAAACGGGATCGAAGTAGGCATGGTCTCCATTTTGATCATTTTGTTTCAATCGGTAATAAAGAACTTCTTCTTGAATTTGATCGATGTCGCGAACTTGATACTGTTGAATAGTAGAAGAAAAACCAGCAGCTTGTGTTTGTCCTATTGTGGTAAACTCGAAATTGCTACCGGCACGCTGAACTTCAAAGTCTTTCGTATTGGTCTCTGTGCTGGTTGCCCAAGAAATGATTCGATGACCCTCTTTTTCTAATTGAACCTCAAAGGAAAGTAAATCTATGGGTAAAGTGGTGTTATAAGTAACGGACATTTGAACCAAATCAATTTGCGGACGTTGACTCGGAGTACCTGTAGAGGTTGTTCTTCTAACCTGTAGGGAAAATCCGAAATTGGAATTGTTAACCACTGAATACGTCAAACTCGTACCAAAGCCCCAGAGATCTGCCGCACCACCGTATACTATAGTTTGTTCTGAGCTTCCCCAAACCGTTCCGCTTGCTCTGTTGGGACCCAATTCAGTACCATTGATCACCAAATAGGCCGTATTGTCGAGCAATTTATTAGATTGTGCGTTTCTTCGAACCATAGTAATTGTGATTCCTTCTACAGTTGCATAAGATGGTAAATCAAAGCCAAAATTGGTCAGATATAGCTTATTGGTAATACTCACTGACGTGAGTAAATCAGCTGAAGTTGTGGTGTAAGCATTGTCGCCTGCCGTGTGATTCGTGAGCGAAGACCAACTAATACCACCTGCCACAATAACATTTGAAGCAGAGCCAGCTGTTTTAGTAACAGTAATTGCCAAACATGTATTTACAAGCCCTAAAAAAAGACTCACTATAACTAACTTCATAAAAACCAATCTAAATGGTAAGAACCAAATTTTCGTTAATCTAGGAGGATAAGGAGATGACTAACTTATGAGATATACGTCACAAGTTACGATATAGTTTTCGGAAAGAAAAATAAATGCATGCATAGTTTGTTATAGGGCTAGGACACATTGCTATTTTTTCACAAAGCGTTTCATAGAGTAGGATCCATCAAAAAACTCTGTTTTAACCAAGTAATTTCCTTCTCGAAAATCTCGTGTATTGATCTCGTAAAAGATAACAGGATATAAGGAAGTAGAAGCTTCGACAAGTTGGCCCAGTGCATTGTAAATTTGCCAGGATTTAACAGGTCTGTTTTTTGGGAACTCAATGAAAACCTTGTCGGTAACTGGGTTGGGATAAAGCGTAATTTCATTATTGAGAACTCTTCTGAGCGAGATAGGGCCAAATAGGTGTTCATTTCCGTCCCAATCCAATTGTCTCAACCGATAATAAATGGGATCATCTTGCTCCACAACGCGATCCAAGTAACTGTATTCTATGGGAGTGCTTGATTGCCCAGCAGCCGCTATTTCATCGATTACTTCGTAGTCAATTCCATTCAAACTTCGTTCTAAAATGAATTTTTGACTATTGATTTCTGTGGCTGTTGACCAAAACAGTAGAGCCTTGTCTGTAGTTTGAAAATGACCGTGAAAATAGATCATTTCAACGGGCAAAATAACGCTATAGGAAACCGTAACTTCAATGTTTGAAAGGATAGCGTATTGATCTGTGGCCCCACCATTGGCATTTCTTCTCGCAGCATAGATGATTCCAAAATTTCCAGAATTGAACTGGGAAGGATTTAAACTAACATTCCAGTCATCGGTCGTGCCACCATATACCTTTGTTTCATTTGTTTTTCCGTAGGTTGTGTTCAAGTTTTTATTGTCACCCCCAAGGCTTAGCGCCACTTTCTGATCGCGTATACTGATGTTGGACAAAGCACCAATAATACTCATGCCGCGTCTTGTTATACTTACAGTAACTCCAGTAACGTTGGCGTTTGCAGGAATAGCGGGGAAGGTAAAGCGATAGGTTAATTCTTCGGTGTACTCCTGATTCGAAAACATTGCCACCGAGTTGATGTATCCAGCTCCAAAAGTTCCCCAACTTCTGGCGTTTCCACCGGTGGTACTTTGCGAAACAGAGGCAAGGGTTCCACTGACAGAAAAATCTGCGGCACTAGATGTGGCTACAATAATGAAAGTAAAAATGAGGGTAAGGTACTTTTTACTCATGTGTGGTTAATCTTTGGCGGTGAACGATTTAACCGAAAATTAAGTTAGTTACCCCACGTTTACAAATTAATTTTCGAGATGGTTCGATGCCCTTCGTTTGAAATCGGTTTTAATTCAGGATGATTCCTTGCTTTTTCAAGCTGCCATCGCTAAAGAATACACGAACATGATAACACCCTCTTTTTAAGTTGCGTATATCGATTACGCGGAGGTTAGTGTTTTCGTTGTAGCTTTCGTCAACCACATTTTGACCTGCTAAGTTGGATAGTAAAACTCCAGTAACAGGGTTCTTCTCGGATGATTCGATAAACAAAAAATCGCTACTCGGGTTCGGGTAAATCGTAAGGGCTGAGAACTCCACTTTGCGGACAATAACAGGACCATATATTTCTTCAGAACCATTGTAATCTACTTGTTGCATTTCGTAGTATACGAAGTCTTGTCGAATAGGTAATTGGTCGCGGTAACTGTAATCCATTCGGTTTTGTGCGTATCCTACTCCATTAACTTTTGCTACAAATTCAAATTGTTCGCCATCAAAACTTCGACTCAATATGAAATGCGAGTTGTTCACTTCTGAAGCAGTGGACCATTCCACTAGTGTTTCGTATTGCGACAAGTATTTTCCTTTGAATTCTATCAACTCAATCGGTAAAGGTGTTGTGTAAGTCACTGTCATCGAGATTCCATCAATTTGAGGGAATTGATTGGCTGTACCAGCAGGAGTTAAACGCCCAACCGTGACATTCACTCCGATGGTTTGTAACTCAGAAATGCTAAAGGTTGAGCCCCATAAATCAGATGAGCCTCCATAATATGCGTCTTCCCAACCTTGGGTCCATGCATTCGTTTTTGCTTTGTTGTCACCGCCCAGAGATAATTGAACCAAGCGATCTCCAAGTGAGGTTCCCCCATTCGTTCTGCGCGTTATCGTTACCATAATACCCGTAATGGCAGCATTGCTCGGAATAGACGAAAAATCAAAGCCTGAAAAGTTCAACATGGCTGATTGATAATTGGTGTTTTGCAAACGAGCCAAACTCTGAGCAAATGCACCGTCTTTGTTTCTGGCATTCTGAGGAGTGTCCCAATAAATGGTAAAGGGCGAAATACTGATGACTTGAGTGGCTAATGTAGGAGAACTCGTTACAGTATATTCTGCAGCAAGGCTCCAATTAGAAACAAGAAGTACAATTAATCCAGTAAAAAAGTGCTTCATAAATGTGGTTATTTGCGTTTGAAGCAGGTGGTTATCAGTTGAGTGCAAATATACGACGTTTCCATTTAAGCTTCGTTGCTTAGTTTTTAACGAACTTTTTGGTGCAAACGGAACCATTGGACCTTTGCAATCGGATGAGGTATTTTCCTGCTTTTAATTCGTGTATATCGATGGGTTGTTCATTGGATACTTCTTCTCCGGAGAGTTCGAAAATTTTCTCTCCTGAAAAGCTTAGAATTTGGATGCTTTCAACGGAAGAATTAGCACCAATGTTTCTAGCTACTATATAGTGAATGCTGGGGTTCGGGTACACGGTAAATTCCTCGCGTTCGCCCACGTTTATTGCAATGGGTTGATAGGTTTTTTCTTGCCCGTTATAATCTACTTGGATCAGTTGGTAATACAAAAGTTCATCATTGGCATATTCGCTATCGTAATAGTCGTATTGCAAGACACTGGAACTTGTACCTCCTCCTTCTATTCTAGCTATTGTGGTAAAATCTTCGTCCTTTGTTTTTCGCTGAAGTAAAAAATGAGAATTGTTGCATTCACTTGCCGTTTGCCATGAAATTTGTCTTTCTCCATTTTGCAGCGCTTGACCGTAAAAATCGAGAAGATCAATAGGGAGAACAGAGGAGTATGAGATGGAAACCCCAAAGAAATCAATTTCAGGACTTTGGTTGGACGTGGTGGAATTGCTATTGCGTCCCACCTGAAAGATGAGGGCAAAATCTGAACTGTTGAGTGCAGCTGCGGTAAGAGAAAGGCCCCAATCCAAGGCGGTTCCGGAATAGGTGACTTCTTCGAAATTGGTGCTCCAGTTCACGGAACTAGCGAGATTGTTGGACAGGTTGATCCCGAAAGTTTCCAATCGAACCTGCTGATCTACGAGCTTGGTTCCGCCAATGGCTCTCCGACGAATGGTAAAACTCACCGTCGATACCACTGCGTCCAGCGGAAGGTTGAAATTAAAATTGCTCAACCGCAAGATGTTGGAAGTTTCGTTCACGTGTTTGATATTGTTTCCTCTAACAGTTAGAACATCCTGAGTAAAACCGTTTCCCAAGGTTGAGTCAATCCAAGAATGGGTACCGGAGTTGGAAATTTCAACCAAGGTGGCCGAAGTGTTCAAACTGATTTGTGCAAGGGTAATATTAGGTAGACTGATGAGTGAACAGAGGATAATTGTTCTCAGCATCGCGTTTAGATTTCTGCTAAACTACGACGCGAACTTTCCAAATGAAAAGATATTATTTATGCATGCATATATGTGTGATGAGTGGTTGACAAGAGATTTTAAACGGTTTTATGAAAAGGAATAGAAATCAGTAATCTAGGAAATTGTCAAGCAAAACGTTCATTTGTAGGAAAAAGTAAGAGAGTATACCAAGCTATTTATCACTGAGATAGGTCTACAAAAAAAGCGACACTAGGTCGCTTTCTCTTCATATTAGGTACAGAGTACTACAAACGGTTCACAATGCGTTTGTATTCTGATTCGCTCGTTTTGCTACCTGTACAACCAAGGACTGTCTTGGTGTTGTAGAACGTTTCAATTCTTTTTCCTGGATCTGGGTGAGTGGATAAAAATTCAGGTGGTCTTTGCGCATCGCTATTGTTGATTTTTTCAAAAAATCCAGCTCCACCAGCCGCATCATAAGGGGTTGGACATAGGTATTTTACAGAAAATTCATCGGCCTCCTTTTCATGAGCGCGTGAATTTCTTAGCCCAACAAGAGCACTGGTTACTTCCTTTAACATGGCACTGTTGCCGGCCAAGATGTCTAGCAAAACCTGAACGCCAAACATTTTTGTCATCTGACGCGTGGAATGACGTTGGTCTGCATGGGCGATTTCGTGCCCCATAACGCCTGCCAGTTGCGCTTCGTTGTCCAGATATTTCAGAATACCCGTGTAGACATAAATGTAGCCTCCTGGGGTACAAAAGGCATTCAAGGTATTGTCGTCGTTAATAATGCGCAAGCGCCACGTAAAGTCATCTTTAAAGTCTACCTCACCAGAATTAAGAATCGCATCGCGCACACGGTAAATCATTTGGTAGGCTTCTACGTTGGATGCTGAATCGAGAATGGGGTATTGCGCTGGATTGCCGTCAATTTCAGCAGCTACTTGAGCTCCTAATTGCTTGTCTTGCTGAACCGTAAAAAGGTTCATACCCTTTCCTTTGTTTTTCTTGTTCAATACGCCACAACCAAGTAGAATGGCTAGGGCAAATAGAAAGTAAAGTGCTTTACGCATGACTTATTTATTTTATGATTTGAATTAATATCCTGTAGGGTAAAAATAGTTGATTGCAAAAACGATGACTGCGCTGCCAACAAAGCCATAGATTACCTGAGGCAGGGTGTGCTTGTTCAGGTAAACTCTCGACGACATCACCAAACCCGTTATAAAAATGGCAATTAAAAGCAGGCTAAAATCGAAGTAAATGGATTGCGCACAGTAGGAGTAGATGAGCCCAAACAATATTCCGGTTCCACAGGCATGCAGACTAATCTTTGTGTAAAAATTAATCCAAGCAAAAAGCCCAATGGTAATAAACCCAGACAAGGGAAGGGCATAGATGTATTTTGGCAAGTAGAAATTGGAAGAGGATTGCTTTACTACAAAGAACAAGTACAGTACCAAGCAATATCCTGCTGTGACCAACAAAGGGATCAAACGTTCCTTTTTATCATCGATCTCAATATTGGAAATCATTCCTTTTTTCATCATAATGACAAGGGTAAGGCCTGGAGCCAGAATGGAAAAAATGAAGAAGATTATTAACAGACTCCATTTTACGTTATCTGGCAAAAAGTAAAGTGAGTCATCGTTCAAAATGTAGTCTTCTCTAGAGGGAATAAACATCAAGATGAGAAGGGCGTACAAAGGCATGAAGAGCGGAACGAAGACCCAAGAAATGATTTGTGCGAGTAATTTCATTTTACAGTTCTTTTCGCAAGCGAGCAACCGGAATATTTAATTGTTCGCGGTATTTGGCCACTGTTCTTCTTGCGATATTGTATCCTTTTTCTTTCAATAATTCAGCCAATTTTTCGTCCGTTAATGGCTTTCTCTTTTCTTCGGCAGAGATGGCATCGGAGAGAATCTTTTTGACTTCTCTGGTTGAAACTTCTTCGCCGCTCTCAGTGGAAAGCGATTCCGAAAAGAAGTATTTCAAGCTGTAAACGCCATAATTGGTTTGCACGTATTTGCTATTGGCAACACGAGAAATGGTAGAAATGTCCAAACCAACTATCTCAGCAATGTCCTTCAAGATCATTGGTTTCATATTGGTTTCATCACCCGTTAAGAAAAACTCTCTCTGGTAGCTCATGATGGCTTGCATGGTGGTGAGAAGCGTGTTTTGGCGCTGTTTGATGGCGTCAATAAACCACTTGGCCCCGTCCAATTTTTGTTTCACAAACTGAATGGCATCCTTGTCGCTTTTGGATGTTTTACCACCTTCGGAATAAGTGCGCAACATTTGTTCGTAATCGCGCGATACTTTCAGTTCGGGCGCGTTTCTTCCATTGATGGTTAACTCGAGTTTTCCTTCAAACTCGGTCACCATAAAGTCAGGGATGATTTGCTGAATATTCTTCGCTGAATCCTTACTAGAGCCGCCTGGTTTGGGGTTCAAACGGATGATTTCATTAACTGCATCGCGCAAGTCTTCATCCGAAATCTCTAGCTTCTGTTGGATTTTTTCGTAATGTTTTTTGGTAAACTCCTCGAAGAAGTTCTCCAATATTTTTAGCGCCGTAAAGCGGGTAATATCACCATTTTGCTTTCGCTTGATTTGCAGTAAAAGACATTCTTGAAGATCGCGAGCACCTACTCCTGCCGGGTCCAGTTCTTGAATCAACGAGAGGATGTGTAGGACTTCTTTTTCGTCGGACATTACATTGGCTGAAAATGCCAAATCGTCCACCAAAGCTTCAATTTCTCGGTTCAAATATCCAGCTTCATCCAAGTTGCCAATGATGATATCGGCAATCATGAATTCGTGATCATTCAAGTCGAGCAAATGCAATTGCTCGGTCAATCTTTCCTGGAAGCTCTGGCCAGATGAAAGCGGAATAACTTTCTCCTCGTCGTCTTTACTCTTATTAGAAACCGAAGTTTTGTAGTCGGCTGAGTCGTCGTCTAGATAATCGGAAATGTCGAAGTCTTCGTTAGAATCGTCGTAATCGTCTTCGTAATCCTCCTGATTATCGTCGAATTCTTCCTCTTTTCCTTCTTCTAAGGCCGGATTTTCTTCTATCTCTTGCTTGATGCGTTGATCCAACTCCATGGTAGGAACCTGCAACAATTTCATCAGCTGAATTTGCTGTGGAGATAGACGCTGTTCGAGGCGTTGAGCTAAATGTTGTTTTAGTGCCATAAATCGGGGCAGAAAGTATCGGAAAAGTACGGTTTTTTTTACTTGTTTTTAAAACTCTGCGTTCAACGGAGTTCTCGGGAAAGGAATTACATCGCGAATGTTGGTCATCCCCGTTACGAACATGATCATTCGTTCAAAGCCAAGTCCAAACCCTGCATGAGGAACGGTTCCAAATTTGCGTGTGTCCATGTACCACCACAACTCTTCTTCCGGAATATGGAAGGCCTTGCATTTTTCTTTCAAGATATCCAGACGCTCCTCACGCTGCGATCCTCCTACAATTTCACCAATCCCTGGGAATAAAACATCCATGGCAGCGACCGTTTTCTGGTCGTCGTTTTGACGCATGTAGAAAGCCTTGATTTCAGCCGGATAATCCGATAAAATGACTGGACATTTGAATTCTTTCTCCACCAAGTAACGCTCGTGCTCACTTTGCAAGTCGATTCCCCATTTCACCTCAAATTTGAATTTCTTCTTTTTGTAGTGAGATGAGTTAAGCAATGTGTCTATGGCTTCGGTGTATGTTAAACGCTTGAATTCATTATTCACAACGAATTGCAGACGTTCAATCAAAGTCAATTCATTGCGTTCGTTTTGTGGTTTTTGTTTTTGCTCTTGTGCCTCACGGTCGTTCAAGAATTGAAGATCGTCAGCACAATTTTCCATCACATACTGACAGATGTATTTCAAGAAATCTTCCGTCAAATCCATGTTGTCGCGAAGATCATTAAACGCCACCTCTGGCTCAATCATCCAAAATTCAGCTAAGTGACGAGATGTATTTGAGTTCTCTGCACGGAAAGTAGGACCAAAGGTGTAAACCTGACCCAAAGCCGTAGCCGCCAAATCAGCCTCCACATGACCAGAAACAGTCAAGTTTACTGGCTTCCCGAAGAAGTCTTCTTTGTAATTGATACTTCCATCTTCGTTTTTGGGTGGATTCATAGGATCCATAGTGGAAACGCGGAACATTTCACCAGCTCCTTCTGCATCTGAACCAGTAATGATGGGCGTGTGGATGTAATAATACCCTCTGTCGTTGAAGTATTTGTGGATGGCGTACGCCACTGCGTGACGAATGCGGAAAACAGCTCCGAAGGTATTCGTTCTGAAACGCAAATGCGCTTGCTCACGCAAGAATTCTAAGCTGTGTTTTTTGGGCTGCATGACTGTTTTTTGAACGTCGTCTGGATGCGCTGTTCCTAGTACCTCAATTGTTTCCACTTGCAACTCAACGGCCTGACCAGCCCCTTGAGATTCTACCAATTTACCAGAAAGGCTCAAAGCCGCTCCGGTTGTAATTTTTCGAAGAACTTCCTCATCTAAATTTTCGAAGTCCACAACGGCTTGCAAATTCTTAATCGTGGAACCGTCATTCATTTGAATAAAACGGTTGTTTCGAAAGGAGCGTACCCATCCTTTTACGATTATACTTTCACCGATTTGGCCACGGTTTAAAACGTCAATGATTTTTGTTCTTTTCATGGTAAAATTTCTGTCGGGCAAATTTAATGAGAATCAGGAATTGCGATGCTCTTTATTCATTGAAAACCATAGCAAATGTTAAACAGAAAGACCAAAAACAAAGAAGTTTGATTCTCATATAACCTTTTGGCAACTTTTTCAATCCTCTATCTTTGTACTCCATAATCAAACTAAATTGACCAAACCGTTCAACTTAATGATTCAAAACCTCCGCGTTCTAACCTGTTTTCTTATTCTGATTTTGATCGGGGAAAACAAGGGGTGGACACAAGAGGAAGGTGTTGAGAAGAAAAAACTTACCTCGGTCGCAATATATGGTGAGTGTATTGATAGCGCCAAATGGTACCAGCAGCACGATAATCACTACGAAGCCTTAAAGAATGGATTTCGTGCCTTGCGTTTGTATCAAAAATATCGATGGGCAGAGGTGCAACCTACTCCCGTTCACAACGTTTTGTCCGTTTCTCTTGAAAAAATTGGCGCTTATTCGGATGCGATTTATCACCAACGAAAGGTGCTCGATTTAATTCAGCCCGACAATGAGCGCTACAAAATGCAGTATTATCAATTTGACCGTGTCGGCTCGCTTTATTTTCGACTCAAAAACCTGGATTCGGCACAGTATTTCTTCGAGAAAGGGCTGAGGTATGCCGAAACTAAGAAGGATGCCGAATTGGTGGGGCATGCTTACAACAATTTGGGTTTGGTTTCTTTTCAAAAGAAGCGCAACAACGAAGCCATAGAATACTTTGAAAAAGGCTTGAAATACTATCGGGCATGCAAGCCAAAATCGGATCGCTCCCTTTTTATGGAAACCTTGATCAAGGGAAATATTGCCGAATGCTTGCAAAACGATAACCCGATGAAGTCGGCGTATTTGAAAGAAGACATTGAAGGCAGTTTGCGCTATGGAGACTTTTCGAACGCCACGAAGGCGGGTGTTTTATTGGCCCGTTATCATTTGGACAAAGGGGAAATTGCAAAGGCCAAAAAGCAGTTTTTTCAGGCAAAGGAATGGTTACAAGAATCTGGAGTGAACAAACAAACGCGGTTGGAATTTTGGCATTTGGGCGCACAAATATATTCGAGATCTGGTGAAGTGGAGGCCTCCATTGCCTGTCAGAAAAAGTTGATGAAACTTGTGGACGAAATTGCGGGTCCGGATGTGGTTAATGAACAACATCAAATTTATTCCAACTATGAACTCGATCGAATTGAAAACGATTTGGAACTGGAGAAAGTCTACAGTCTAAAAAAAGAAAGTGAAATTAAAGCCTTGAATCATCAGTCTGAATTGGCTAAATATCGCTTTCTGACCATTATCGGCATGGGTAGTTTGATATTGATTTTGGCTGTATTCTTCATTTTAAAGTTGCGAGGAGATGTGCGCAAAAAGGCTAGAGAAAAAAGTCTGATGGACAAAATTCACCGAATCGAACAAGAATTTAAAACGGAAAGATTGCAGCGTTCGGCCCTTAGTTTACAGCGAAAAAAGGAATTCTCGGAGCGGTTGATGAATCAAATTCAAGGTATGGACAATCTCCTGACCGAGGATAGAAACGCGATTCGAATGACTTTGTTGAACGAGCTAGAAATTGACAAGGCAGTAATTGAAGAAGAAAAAAATGTGGAACAGGTGGGTGAGGATTTCTTGATTCAACTCAAAATGACCTATCCACAATTGACAGATGGAGATATCAAATTACTTAGTTTGATAAAAATGAGGCTCACCAACAAACAAATTGCTGAGATCAGAAACATCAACGCAAGCTCGGTAAAAATGGCTCGAAATCGCCTCCGAAAGAAGATGAACATACCAAAAGGTCAGGATTTTGGTGATTTCCTTTCGTTTTAGTAAGGTGTTGGTTGTTAGGTAGTAAAGTGGTGTGTAACCCCTGTGTAACCCCCTGAAATTTGTCGTAAAGAATATGGTCTCCTTTACTTTGTGAGGCAAATTTTTTTTTACGCATGAAAAAACTATCGTACTTATTACTTCCCTTATTGATGTGTTTCAGTGTTGAGGCGCAAACAGGTTTGCATTTCGACGATGCAGATGATGTCATTCAAACTACTTACCCCGGAATTTTAGGAAACAACCCAATAACAGTGGAGGCGTGGATCAAACCCAATGCTACCAGCGGTGAGTCCATTATTACGGATTGGGGTTCGGATGCTGTGAATGGAGGTAGATTTACTTTTCGCGTAAAACAGTTGACAAGTTCAGATGTACTTAGAGTTGAGATCAAAGGTGGAGGATTGGATGGAACATTCAATATAGCCGATGGAAACTGGCACCATGTTGCTTTGGTTTACAACCCAAGTCTTTCATCCAATCGCTACAAGATTTACGTCGACGGAAATTTGGATGTAGAAGGAGATATTAGTCAAACCTTGAATGTGATCGCTAACGTAAACTTGCGTATGGGTCGTCGTATATCAACCTCGTTTACTGGTTGGTATGGTGGCTACATGGATGAGGTACGCGTATGGAATGTAGCTAGATCGCAAGCAGATATTCAAGCCAATATGAACGCTGAGTTTTGTAGTACACAGGCAGGATTGATGGCCTATTTTAAATTCAATGAAGGAGTTGCAGACGGAAACAATACCAGTATTTCCACTGTGGTGGATGCCGCTAATGGTTACGATGGGACTTTGATCGACTTTGCCAAAACGGGAACTACTTCAAATTGGGTTGCTGGTTCAGGCATTACAGTAGCGCAAGGGTTTTCGCAAACCAACACTTACACAGAATGTCAAGGATTTTCGGTTACTGTAGGAAGCAATACGTATTCATCTACAGGTGTGTACACGGATGTATTTGCAGGTAGCAACGGTTGTGATTCTACCATTATTACTGATTTAACCATTATACCTGCTTCGATTAATGCACTTTCCTACGAATTGTGTAATGGTGATTCTGTGCAGGTAAATAACCTATGGTATACCCAAAGTGGTCAGTACACCGATACATTAGTGGGTGCTGCGAGTACTGGATGTGACTCTGTTCTTCAAATCAATGTGCAGATCAATGCACCGATTGAGGTGAATGAAATCATCAGTTTGTGTGCTGGTGAAAGCTATGTTTTGAATGGAACGACCTATGCGGCCACTGGGACTTATACCGAAGTTTTTGTAGGGGGTTCTGTTTTGGGTTGTGACTCTACAGTGAATCTTGATTTAACGGTTTTAGACGAGGTGGTAGACAGTGTAACTTATGTAGAATGTGCAGGTTTTTCGGTTCAAATTGACACCTTGACATTCGATGCTACTGGAATTTACACCGTTGTTTTGACCAATGCTTCCGCTTCGGGTTGTGATTCTACAATCGTTTTGGATTTATATGTGGAAGAAAGCATCAATACCACCTTGGCGGTGAACAATGGAATCATTTCTTCGAACCAAACTACGGGTACTTACCAATGGATTGATTGTTCAAATGGAACTGAGCTTGTAGGCGAAACAAGTCAAAGTTTTGAGCCAACGATGAATGGAGAGTACGCCGTGGTGATAACCATCGGTTCTTGTTCCGACACTTCAGAATGTTACTTAATGGAGAATGTAGGAGTTGAGATGAACGAATTGGAAAGGTTCACCGTATACCCGAACCCGGTTAACGCTGAGTTGAAGGTTGAATTGAGCCATGGCACCCAAGGACAATTGGTAATCTATGATTTATCAGGAAGACAAATGGCGACTGAAACACTAGTTGGCAAAACAAGTGTTGTCGATGTAAGAAATTATAATGCAGGAACCTATTTGGTACAAGTTACGACCGAGATGGGTACGCAGAACGTTTTCATTACCAAACAATAGATGGCCATTGGAGAGGGCAGGAGTCGTAGAAATACCGCTCGGCCTTCTCCACGGTCGTTTAAAAGTAAGAAGAACGAATATTAAAAAATGGAAATGCGAGTTAGGTTGTGGATGGTGGCATTGCTAGGAGGAATGTCAACACTTGTAATAGGGCAAAACCCAGGTGGGTTGCCGACAGATGCAAAAATGTGGCTCAAGGCAAACTTGGGAACAAGTGCCTCCACCACGGGAGCAGCCGTTGCGAATTGGCAAGATCAGGGTCCACTTGGCACTTTGTTGGCACAACCCAATGTAGCGAAGCAGCCCGCATTTCATGAAAGTTATACCAATTACAATCCAGCCGTCCATTTCGACGGATTGAATGATTGTATGGGCGTTAGTTTAGGGTCAGGGTCGTATACTACGGCCTTTACCTTTTTTATGGTCACAAGTTTGCTGTCTACCAACTCCGAAGGAGCCTTGTTTCACAATCACTCTACACCCTCTGGGAATGGGGATTTGACCTCCTTTCAAATAGATGCGAACGGTACGACTTATCGTTATCGAAATTCGACCAATACAATGGGCCAAGATGGGGTGCAAATTGCACCTTACAATGCCTCAGCGAGATTGTTCACCATAACCAACGAAGATTCCTCACCGAATACCTTAGTGAAAAGCTATGAGAATGGAAACTTGTCGAATTCAGCATTTTTTTCCGGTGCGAATAGAGGGCGACATTTCCAGGATTACTATCTAGGTGCAAATCGAGTAGCGACACTTAATTCGGGAGGAACCTTTTCAAACAACTACAGTTGTGAATTCATCGTTTTTCCCTACGTTTTGAACGTAAATGAACGCCGCAAGGTTGAGACATATTTAGCTGTTAAGTACGCTTTTACTTTGGACAATTCTCAAGGTGGTCAAGCAGGAGATTATGTAAGTACCAACGACCAGCTTATTTGGGATGCTTCTTTGGATCCCGCTTATCACAATAGAGTGATTGGAATTGGTCGAGACGATTTGGAAGGGTTGAACCAAAGACAGAGTCATTCCATTTCGGATGATGAGCGAATATATATTTCCGCATTGGTTGGAAGTAATGCAAATAATACTGGGACAATTGTCAATGACCAATCCTACGTCCTAATGGGGGCCAATAATGGGTCCAATTGTAGCAATGCTTTGGCTCAAATGGAGAAACCCGCAACGATTAGTGCACGCATTGCTCGGGAATGGAAGTTGACCAACACCAACTTCAATCAAGATTTTTCTTTGGACTTGCGCATGCACTTCTGTGCCATTCCGGATTCATCTCAATTGTCGGAGTTGAGACTTTTGGTGGATGATGATGGCGATTTCAGCAATGCACAAGTCTTTTCAGTAGCAGACGGTATTACCTTCGTTGGTGGAAATTACGGAGTTTCTGTTCGGAATATTGGTACGCAACAGATTCCGATGAATGCCACACGCTACCTTACATTGGGAGTAGTGAAGCCAACGGTAACTTTTACAGCTGAGCAAACGGACATTTGTGCGGGTGATTCTGTGGCCTTGGTTTTTCAAGTAAATGGAGGACAGGGTTCGGTAGATGTGCAATTGGTTGGAGGAAGTTCCACGATTGAGTTGGACGACGTGCAGGATGGGGATACGGTTTATGTACAACCAACAACAACAGTGACTTATTCAGCCGAGGTACGCGGGATATATGCTTGTTGCAATTATGGGATTGGCCAAGATACACTAACAATTGAAGTGCACGCTGCACCTATTTTAAGCTTGAGCGCAGACACCACCGTATGTAGAAATGCAGAATTGAGTGTAGTGGCAGCTAATATGGAACAGGGAAGTCAGTATTATTGGTCGCATACTTCCAATACCGATTCTACGCAAGCAGTCACCGTTATAAGCGATACGAGTTTTTCTGTATTTGCTGTGGATCAATGGGGTTGTCATTCAGATACCGGCACCGTATTGATTTCGACTTACCCAGAAATTGAGGCTTCCATGAATGGCTTGGAAACCTATTGTCCTGGCGAGAACGTAGAAGTTGAAATTAGTGCCATTGGTGGACACGGAACGACCTATTTCTTTAATTGGAATGATGGCGTGACGAATTCGTCTACGGGCCTTGAGAGTCGCGATTTTAGCGTGGAAGAAACGACTAACTACACGGTTACCATTACGGATGACTGCGAAACAGATCCATTGGTACTCAATTTCGATATTCTTATTGCCGACTTGCCTGTGAGTACTTTCGATGTGGAGCCGAACCCTGTGCTAGTTGGTATCCCAACTGATTTTAGTGCGCATGGTGGAGATGCATGGGAGTGGAGTTTGAATGGATTAGAAGTTGGTTATTCTTCCACTTGGTTAAATTCATTTGCGGATCCGGGTGTAGTGGAGGTCTGTCTGCTTGCAACAAATGCGATCGGATGTCAACACGAAACCTGTGAGCTTGTTCCTGTGGTACCCGCAGAAGTTCTTTGCCCCAATGTAATTTCGCCCAACAAGGATGGGGTTAATGACTTACTGGAGTTCCAATATTTACCCTTCTATCCGGAGAATCAATTGCAAGTGTGGAACCGTTGGGGCAACCTGGTATACCAGAAAGAGAATTACCAAAATGACTGGGATGGAGATGACCTGGTAGATGGTGTGTACTATTATCAATTGACCATAGGCACGGGAGCCAAAGGTTGTGAGAGCTTCTTTCACATTGTTAGGGATTAGGTTAAAGCAGATTGAATTCGCGCAAGTAGGCTCTTTCTACGCCTATCTTTAATACTGTGTTGGCAAAAGGGCGGTGCATTCACCATAAAAAAACCGTCCACAAAAGCGAACGGTTTTTACAACAATAAAAATAAAGTCAGGGACTTATTTTTGGGAGAATAAAGCCTATTTGTTGAGCTCTTCTTTTACCAGACTAGCAATCATCTTACCATCTGCTTTCCCAGCCAAAGCACCTGTTAGTTTACCCATTACCTTGCCCATGTCTTGTGGACCAGCAGCGCCTACTTCAGCGATAGCTTTAACCACCTCGTCACGTACTTCGTCTTCCGACATCATTTTAGGCATGTAGGCTTCGATGACTTCAGCTTGGAATTTTTCATCGTGAGCTAAATCCTCGCGACCTTGATCGATGTACAATTGGTACGTTTCCATACGTTGCTTGTGCAATTTCATCACAATCTTCATGGCGGTTTCTTCCGTTACCTCTCCAGATCCAGATGTCGCTTCAAGCATCAACTTCGATTTAATGTCGCGAAGGGCTGCTAATTTTTCTTTTTCTTTCGCCAACATTGCAGCTTTGATGTCGGCATTGATTTTATCTGTAAAACTCATTAGTCTACGTTATCGTGTAAGAATGAATTATTTCCTCTTAGTGTTGTTCCGTTCTCATCATCATTCAAACCAAAGCGAGAAATGTTCTCGTTTTGAGATGGAGCGCTTTGATCCAATTGAATGTTGCGACGCATGAAAGCTGGCTCTTTTTCGAACTCGTTCAAACCGTTCGGGTTTTTCAATTTGCGTGTGAACTCTTGAATACGGTTCATGCGCTCTTGATTCAAACGATTTTGCTCCTCTGGGCTGCGTTCTTGAATGCGAACTGGCTCAGTGGAATCGGTTGGAAGAACTTCTTCTTCATCGTCCAATTGGTACACCTTCTTTTCAGCTGGTGCCGGTTGTGCGTTTTGTGCATTCATTTCCCATTCGAAATTCATGGACTTTTGCTCCTCCGACTTCATGAAGATTTCTTCCTCTTGATTCTCTTGTGTTGGAGTTTTCTCCTGTATTGGGTTTTGGTTTAGAACGGTCTCCTCAGCTTCGCTTTTCATGAAAGGCTCGGCTTCGATTTGTGCTTGAACATTCTTTCTTTCAACTGCTGGCGCTTGTGCAGTAGGAGAGTTCATGGGTTGAACGATTTCTTTTTTCGTTTCATCCTCCAATTTGTGCACTTTTCTCTCTGGTGCTGCTTCGAAACCCGTAATAGGGTGAGAATTAAATCCTGTAGCAATGATGGTTACAGATAACTTGTCGCCCAAGGTTTCGTCGTGACCGTGACCCCAAATTACATCTGCAGTATCTCCCGCTTCGTCTTGGATGAAGTCGGTAATTTCTGTGATCTCGTCCATTAACACCTCCTTATCTCCATAGGTAATGTTCAATAGAACGTATTTGGCTCCAGCAATTTCGTTATCGTTTAGCAAAGGTGAATTCAACGCCTCTTGAACGGCTACTAATGCTCGATCTTCGCCTTCTGCTTGCGCGCTACCCATGATGGCAACTCCGCTGTCTTTCATAACAGTATTTACATCGTTGAAGTCAACGTTGATCGAACCTGTTGCTGAAATTACGTCAGCAATACCTTTGGCTGCAGTGGACAATACGTCATCCGCTTGCGCAAAAGCATTTCCGATTGTTAGGTTACCACTGATCTCGCGCAATTTTTCGTTGTTGATGATCAACAAAGTATCTACGCTTTGACGAATAGCTTCCAAACCTTCTTCGGCTTGTATTCTTCTCTTGCGACCTTCGAACCCGAAAGGAACGGTAACAATACCAACGGTTAGAATATTCAATTCTTTGGCAATAGCGGCAATCACTGGTGCAGCACCAGTTCCTGTTCCACCACCCATACCAGCGGTAACGAAGACCATTTTCGTATTCTTGCTCAAGAAATCACGGATTTCATCGATGTTCTCAATGGCTGCATTCTTTCCTATCTCAGGAATAGAACCCGCACCGCGACCTTCTGTAAGTGATGGTCCCAATTGAATTTTAAATGGCACTGGAGAAATGTCCAACGCTTGTTTGTCGGTGTTACAAACGATGAAATCAACTCCGTTAATTCCTTCTTTGTACATGTGATTTACGGCATTGCTACCTCCACCACCAACGCCAATTACCTTAATAATTGAGCTTGAATCTTTTGGCAAATCAAATTCCATACTCTTTATCTTTTATTGTTGTGTACTTTATTAATCTTCTTCAGCGAACCATTCTTTTGAAGAATTGATGATCTTCTCAAAGAAGCTGGTTCTTGATTTTTTGATCTCCTGTGCTGGCTTGCTCTCCTCTGCAGCTGGAGTTCCGTTGATTTGTTCTTTTTTAAATCCTTGCATTACCAAACCGATACCGGTTGCGAACATTGGAGAAGCTAATTCATCCAAATCGTTTGTGTTGGCCAAGTGCTCAGTTGGGTAACCGATACGCGTTCCCATTCCGGTTACGTATTCAAACAATTGGGTAATGTGCTTCATTTGAGATCCACCACCTGTTACCACGATACCTCCGATCAAACGTTTCTCGTATCCTGAGTTTTTGATTTCGTAGTGAACCAACTCGATGATTTCCTCCATACGAGACTGGATGATGCTCGCCAAGTTGCGCAAGGTGATTTCTTTCGGCTCTTTTCCGCGTAAACCAGGGATACAAACGATATCGTTATCGCTGCTCTCACTTGCAAAGGCAGATCCGTATTTCACTTTCAATTTCTCCGCTTGCTTTTTCATGATTGAACATCCCTCACGGATGTCTTCCGTAATCACGTTTCCTCCGAAAGGAATCACAGCAGTGTGACGAAGTAAACCGTCGTGGAAGATTGCAATGTCTGTTGTACCACCACCGATATCTACCAGTACTACGCCTGCCTCTTTTTCTTCAGCACTCAAAACGGCATCTGCAGAAGCGATTGGTTCCAAGATGATGTGTTTCACCTGCAAGTCTGCTTTTTGAACACAGCGATTGATGTTCATGATGGCACTAACGTTGCCAGTGATAATATGGAAGTTGGCTTCCAAACGAACACCTGCGTGACCGATTGGTTCCTTGATACCTTGTTCGCTGTCGATGATGAATTCTTGCGGAATTACATCGATGATTTCTTCACCAGGCTGCATTACCAAACGGTACATGTCATCGATCAAGGCTGTAACGTCCTTGCGTGAAATTTCCGTTGTGTTATCCGTACGGGTATGGATTCCTCGGTGCTGCAAACTTTTGATATGCTGACCAGCAACCCCCACAATCACGTTGCGGATGTTCAATTGCTTGTCTTCTGGAATATTGTTTTGCGCTTCTTGCACAGCCAAACCGATAGACTCAACCGTCTTTTCGATATTCGCTACAATGCCACGCATTACGCCTAAAGATTCGCTCTTGCCAACCGATAGGATTTCGATTTTACCGTGTTCATTTTCACGACCTACAAAACAGGCAATCTTTGTGGTTCCGATGTCAAGTCCTACTACTATTTTAGACATAATCAACTTTTTTTCTTACAAACTATTTGGTTCTCGTATTTGAGACTGATCTCACTATATGTGTTCCAACCCTCATAAGGAATCGCTTCCTGATAAAAGGTTTTCAACTTTTTGAATTTGTTCTCCACCTCCTCATCTGAATGCGCAGTCCCAAAAATGATGGTTTGACCTCCTACTTGTGGCGTTAGCACAAAGTCACCTTCCTGATTCAGAAATACTTGCGCAATTTGAGCACGGAGTAGGGTATCCTTACAAACATAGGTGGTAATACGGTAGATATCGTCGAGCTTTCGAATACTTTTCAATGAATCGTTGTTAATTAAGGCCGCTACATTTTCAGAGTTGATGCGGTCTGGAATGTTTCCGTTTACCACAACCACTCTTGCTGTGTGCAATTCGCTCGGTTGCATGGTGTACCCTTCGCTATCCAAATAGAAGCTTTCGCCAAACTTGTTGAAAATGCGAGCAATAGGCTGTCGTAGCTCCACCTGGATATGCAATTCACCATCAATTCCCGTAAAGGCTTTTACTTCCTTCACTTCATTCATGGAAGAAATGTAGTTCTCGATGCTGTCAATTTTGAGGTTTTCTACTTTTTGTCCCTCGTAAATGAGCTCTTCGCGAAGCAGGCGTTCTTTGAGTTCAATTTCCGTAAGAAAAGCACTTTCACCATCAGAGTGAATAGAAATATCGATTTCTTCTAAGTGGATGGTGGTAGCACGCGATTGTATCCCAACAAAAATCAAGAGAGCTGCCGTGGATATACAGCCCAAAACAACAAGCGATATGCGTAGCCACTTATTCATTTTCGAACTTTTGTTTTAAAGGTGTCACCATGCGGTCGATATCTCCGGCACCTATGGTTAGAACCACTTTTTTGGGGCCTTTGTGAAGGTTGGAAATTGCCTCGGCAGGTGCTAATAATCGTTTCTGTGGAGCGGTTATTTTGGCCAAAAGTGCATCACTGGTAATGCCTGGAATGGCCTCCTCACGAGCGGGATAGATCGGTAGCAAGATGCAATGATCCAATCGACTCAACTGTTGGGCAAAACCTTCAAAAAAATCGCGTGTTCGGCTGAACAAATGCGGTTGAAACACACCTATTTTTTCATAGCCAGGATAGAGTAAATCAATGCTATCCATCAGGGCTTTGATTTCCGTTGGATGATGTGCGTAATCATCGATGTATGCAAACTCTTCTTCGCGAATGTGATAATCGAAGCGACGTTTAACGCCTTTGAACGAAGCCAGGGCGGAGCGAATTTGGGTTTCGGACATACCCAGCCATGTAGCTTGAATGATGCAGGCCAAAGCATTTTCAGCATTGTGGGTTCCGGGTAGACCAAATTCCACTTGTTGCCAATTGATGTCTTTTCCCACCACGTCGAAGTAAAACTTCCCATCGGTATACTTCAAGTTTTCGAGATGGTAGTCTGCTCTAGGGTCATTCAAATGGTAGGAGACCATTCCGCCATTGCGCAGTAAATCAACTGACAAATGATGGATCAACAAGCCACCAGGATGAATCAAATCCACGTATTCTTGGAAGGCGATTTTGAAGTTTTCTTCTGTTCCATAAATGTCCAAATGATCCGAATCCATGGCAGTGATAATCGAACAATACGGTCGCAATTGATGAAAGCTGCGATCGAATTCATCAGCTTCAATTACCGTATATTCAGCGTTTTTGTCTGAAATGTAATTGCTATTGAAATTCGATGATATTCCTCCCAAGAAAGCATTGCATGTCAGTGGTGATTCGTGCAATAAATGCGCAAGCAAGGTGCTCGTTGTCGTTTTACCGTGGGTTCCTGCAACAGCCAAACCTTTGTGGTGACGGGTTAACAAGCCTAAAATTTGAGCACGTTTGAGAATCGTAAATCCTTTTTCTTGGAAGTAAAGCCATCCTTGGTGATTGGCTGGAACGGCTGGGGTTCGAATGACGATTGTTTTCTCCACGTCCAAGAAATCAGCTGCAATGTATTCTGCTTCTTGCTCAAAGGTAATGGCAATACCAAGGGTTTCTAGTTCGTTGGTAAGTGCCGAATGCGTTTTGTCGTAACCAGCAACTTTGAAGCCGTGTTGAACAAAATAGCGAGCGAGGGCAGACATTCCAATTCCACCGATTCCCAAGAGGTAAACATGGGAAAAACGATCCAATTCTATTTTATCAACTTCAAGCATGGCTTGCCTTTTCTATTTGGTCCACGATATCTTCCGTAGCTCTTGGTTTGGCTAGGGTCAAGATGTTTTTGGAGAGTTTTTTCAATTGTTTTTCATCTGCGAGGAGCAGCAAGGTTTGGTCCATCAACTCGTGTGCGGCGTCCTTGTCGCGAACCATCACTGCTGCTTTGTTGTGTACCAAGGCCATGGCGTTTTTCGTTTGATGGTCTTCTGCCACGTTGGGTGAAGGAACGAGAATGCATGGTTTGCCTACTAAGCACAATTCCGAAACAGAAAGTGCACCCGCTCGCGAAACGATAATGTCGGCTGCCTCGTAGGCCAGGTTCATGTCGTCGATAAAGGCGGTGATATGTACGTTTTTCGTTTCTGCAATATTCTTGTCTTTCGAAAGTTCGTCGAAATAAAATTTACCCGTTTGCCAAAGAACCTGAATGGTTCCTCTTTGGAAATGAGGCATGCCGTTTTGGAATACTCTGTTGATGGTTCTAGCTCCCAAGCTTCCTCCCAAAACCAAGATCAATGGCTCTTTTTCGTTGAAACCTAGTTTCTTTTTTGCCTCGACTTGATCTTTCCCAATGCTTACGATTTCCTTACGTACCGGATTACCTGTGAGCACTATTTTGTCAGCTGGAAAAAATCTGTGCATCCCTTCATATGCCACGCATATGCTTTTGGCTTTTTTGGAGAGAATCAGATTTGTTTTACCGGCAAATGAGTTTTGTTCTTGAATTACTGTAGGAACTTTCAATAAGTTGGCCATTTGCAAGGTGGGTCCAGAAGCATAGCCTCCAACCCCAACGACCACGTCTGGTTTGAAGTTCTTGATGATTTTCCGCGCTTTGATCAAACTGCTTAGAATGCGATAGGGTAACAAAAGATTGGGTAGAATTTTCTTGCGCTGAAAGCCACGGATGTCTAATCCTATAATCTTGTATCCCGCTTTTGGTACGCGCTCCATTTCCATTTTGCCTTGTGCGCCTATGAACAAGATTTCCGCTTCGGGATTGCGAGCTTTTATCTCATTGGCAATGGCAATGGCAGGAAAGATGTGGCCACCTGTTCCTCCTCCAGATATGATGGCTCGTTTAATCATCGATTTCTTGAGTTTTGAGTTGTTTGCGAGCGATACTTTGAATGATGCCGATGGATGCACACGTCATAATCAAAGCAGAGCCACCCATGGCGAGTAAAGGCATGTTTTGTCCAGTAACAGGAAAGAGTCCTGTACATACCAACATGTTTACGGTGGCTTGGGTCAATATCAGGATACCGATTCCGATGCAGAGATAGGTTTCAAATAAACTTTCTGCGCGGAGTCCGATTCGAATAATTCGATAGAGAAGGATGGAATAAGCCAATAACAACAAGAAAGCCGAAATGGATCCAAATTCTTCTACAAATGATGCGTAATAGAAGTCGGCATAGGCTTCAGGGATGTATTCTTTTAGTTTGCCATCTCCAACACCTTGACCTGTTAATCCACCGTTGTAAATGGCCAATTGTGCATTGAGTGCCTGTGCGTTGGCAGCCACATTTCGCTCGTCGTCCAAGCGATTGAAAATACGGTTCTCCCAAGTTTCCAAACGAGGCAGAATTTTCAATTCAGGAACGGCTTTTTGGAATGCTACTAATCCGACAAACACCAATACCAATGCCCCAAAAACGGTGGCAATTTTGCCAAAGGGGATTCGTCCTACAAACAGCAAGGCCAGTGAAATCATGAAGACAATGGCAGCTGTAGAAAAGTTGTCTTTGAGGATCAATCCACAGATGATGAAAATGGGCCACATGATGGGCAAGAAGCCCTGTTTCCAGTCGTTGTAAAGCTGCTCTTTCTTTACCATTAATCGAGAGAGATACACGATTAAGGCCAATTTGGCAAAATCGGAAGATTGGAAGGTTAATCCAACAAAGGGAATGCGTACCCATCGACCTGCGCCGTTTACTTGGGTTCCAAAGATCATGGTGAAAAGCAAGAGTCCTACCGCAACGAAAAACCCAAGCTTGGAAAACATGGAGAAGTATTTCGGATCTTTCTTGTGCAACCAAAAGGCAACGCCCAGTCCGATTAGGGCGTAGATGAAGTGCTTGGTTACATATTTTATGGGTGTTCCACCTTCGATTTTGACCAAGATGGGAACGAAACTGTAGACGCTCAAAATTGAGAACGCGAGCATCAAGAGGGTGATGATCCAAATCACCCGATCGCCTTCAAAATATGTGATGAACTTCTTCAATTTTGCTTAGTTATTTATGGCTTCAATGAGCGTTTCGAACTGTGGCCAGCTCTCGGCAGAAGCACTAATCAGCACGATGAATTTTTCAATGTGTATGTCCTTTATTTTATCGAAAACATCTGCTGAAGAGTCCAGAATTTCAACCAGAAGTTGGTCTGTTTTCAGTTCTTCTTGTGTGTTGTCCAAAACCAGAATGCAGTGAAGCTCTTGTAAAAGGGCTGGGTGATCCAACTGCATAAGCTCAAAACTTCTTCTGTCCGTAACCCAAGCCATAGGGTAGGGAAAGGTTGAAATTGTATTGGCCAAACTATGCGTATCGGGATGTTCCCAAGTAAAGAAATCCTTTCCCCAAAGTTTGCCATGAGCCTTCATGTTGGTGCGCTGCAAGTTGGTCAAAGCCTCTTTACGAGCCTCGAGTAACTGCAGGGCAGAGCTTACCTTATTTTCTGTTTTGGCAGACATTTTTTATAAAGAGCGTACGGCTTGTTTGAATTGGTTTCCGCGGTCTTCGTAATTCTCAAACAAATCAAAACTTGCACAAGCTGGAGAAAGCAAAACTGTTTCGTCTTTTTGCGCCAAACGGTAACCGTATGCTACAGCTTCCATTGCTGATTTTGCTTCTACGATTGTTTCAACACAGTCTGAGAAAGTGTCAATGATTTTTGCGTTGCTGTCACCTAAACAGATGATCGCTTTTACCTTGTCTTTTACCAAGTCAACCAACTCGGAATAGTCATTTCCTTTGTCAACACCACCAACAATCCAAACGGTTGGTTTTTCCATCGATTCCAAGGCGAACCAAGTGGAGTTTACATTGGTTGCTTTTGAGTCGTTGATGAACTCAATTCCGTGAACTTTTGCAACGAATTCCATGCGGTGTTCAACGTTTACGAAATCAGACAAACTCTCACGAAGAGATTCTTTGCGGATTTCCAAAATGCGAGAAGCGATTCCTGATGCTAGGGAATTTTGTGTGTTGTGCTTGCCTTTTAGGGCTAATTCGTGAATGGACATACTGAAATTATTATGGATATTAATATTGATTTTTCCTGCTTCTACAAAGGCGGTCATGCCTTCTGTTTGTTGGATGGAGAAAGGAGCTAATTGAACGGCCGGCTTTCTCTTTTCTATTTCTTTTGCCAAAATGGGATCATCCGCATTGTAGATGAGCCATTCGGCTTGTGTTTGGTTTTGAATGATGCGGAATTTCGCGTCGACATACTTCTGCATGTCGTACTCGTAGCGATCCAAGTGATCCGGAGTAATGTTCAATAGCATGGCGATGTCTGCCTTGAATTCGAACATTTCTTCCAATTGAAAACTCGACAATTCAAGTACGTACCAATCGACTTCCTCTTCGGCTACTTGTTTGGCGTAGCTGTGTCCCACATTCCCAGCTAGACCTACTTTGATGCCCGCTTTTTTGAGGATGTGATGGGTTAAAAGTGTCGTTGTCGTTTTCCCATTACTACCTGTGATGCAAATGGTTTTTGCTTTGGAATAACGATGAGCAAATTCGATTTCTGATTCTACCTTTTTACCAAGGGCTAAGAAGTCTTGAATCAATGGAACTGTGCTTGGAATTCCAGGAGACTTAACGATTTTATCCGCCGTTAAAATGCGCTCTTCGCTGTGCTTTCCTTCCTCGAATTCTATTCCGTGGTCTTGTAAATCTTTCTTGTAACGATCTTTGATTACGCCACGGTCGGACACAAAAACGTTCCATCCCATTTTCTTGGCAAGAATCGCAGAGCCTACACCGCTTTCGCCGGCTCCCAGAATGGCAATATGTTTTTGTTCAGCTGACATTAACGCAACTTCAGGGTTACAATCGTGATCAAAGCCAAGAGCATAGCAACAATCCAAATACGCGCTACAATCTTCGACTCAGGAATATTTTTCTTTTGGTAATGGTGGTGTAATGGAGCCATCAAGAAGATGCGTCGACCTTCTCCGTATTTCCGCTTGGTGAGTTTGAAATAGCCGACCTGGAGGATGACTGATAAGTTTTCGATCAAGAAAACACCACACAGCACGGGAATCAATAATTCTTTACGAATGGAAATCGCGAATACAGCAATGATTCCTCCAAGAGCCAAGGATCCAGTGTCACCCATAAAGACTTGTGCAGGAAAGGCATTGTACCATAGGAAACCGATACATGCTCCAATGAAGGCCGCGATGAATATTACCAATTCCTCAGCCATTGGGATGTACATGACATTCAGGTAATCCGCAAACTTGACGTTCGAAGAAATGTAGGCGAGAATAGCCAATGCGATTCCGATAATAGCGGAGGTGCCCGTTGCAAGACCATCCAAACCATCGGTCATGTTGGCTCCGTTTGAAACGGCAATAACGATGAAAATCACAATCGGAATGAACAACAACCAGCCGTAACTCTTTTGCGAATCACCGATCATCCAGTTGTAGTTGAATTCGTTCCCTTTGATGAAAGGAATGGTCGTTGTCATGTCGCGAGTGCGAATCCATTTGGTATCCGAAAGTGTGTCGGCTTGGTGAACGTCTGTTACCAATTCTTCATCAGCGGTCAGTACGTAGTCTGCAGGAACTCTTTTGTGCACTTGTACATCGTCGTTGAAGTACAAAATGCATCCTACGATCAATCCAACGCCGATTTGACCAACTACTTTAAACTTACCTGCAAGTCCTTCTTTGTTCTTCTTAAATACTTTGATGTAGTCATCTAAAAAACCGATCAACCCCAACCAAACAGTTGCTAGCAACATGGTGATGACGTACACGTTGTGCAATTTGGCGAACAAAAGAGTTGGGATTAAAATAGCTGCCAAAATCATGAGTCCACCCATGGTTGGTGTACCTTGCTTTTTCATTTGGCCTTCCAATCCTAAATCGCGGATGGTTTCACCGATTTGCTGCTTTTGCAACATGCCGATAATGCGTTTTCCAAAAACAATAGAGATGATCAAAGATGCCAACATTGCCATCGCAGCGCGGAAGGAAATGAAGTTAAACACCCCTGCTCCAGGAAAGTCTAATTTGTCGAGGTAAGAAAACAGATAGTACAGCATTATTTCTTGAGTTTGATGAAGTGTTCTTTTGCTTTAGCGAAATCGTCGAAAGGATGCTTTGTCCCTTGGATATCTTGGTATTTCTCGTGTCCTTTTCCTGCGATAAGGACTATTGAATTGGGTTGAGAAAGCATGGCTGCCGTCTTGATCGCTTGATCTCTATCCGAAATGCGAAGTGACTTAGCTGCCATAACTGGGTCTAAACCTGCTTCCATATCGTCGAGTATGCTCTCTGGATTTTCTGTTCGTGGGTTGTCACTTGTCAAAATGACTTGATTGCTCATCTTCGCAGCAATCTTGGCCATTTCAGGACGTTTCGTTTTGTCGCGATCTCCACCACAACCAATAACTGTAATGATATGGTTGTCGCCCGTAAAGTTTTGAATGGTATCCAAAACGTTCTCAAGAGCGTCTGGGGTATGGGCGTAATCAACAATGCATGAAATGCCTGAATCGCTTTTGAATTGTTGGAAGCGACCATCAACTGACTGAAGGTTGCTAATGGCTGTCAAGACTTCCAATTTGTCTTCGCCTAAAATTTGAGAAACTGCGTATACAGCCAAAAGGTTGTAGGCATTGAATTTTCCAATTAAGCGGGTCCAAACTTCGGTGTTTTCCAAGTGCAGGACTAAGCCAGAAATTTGGTTTTCCAAAATCTTTGTTTTGAAATCAGCTGGTGACTTCAACGCATAGGTGTATTTCTTTGCCTTGGTGTTTTGCAACATCACCATTCCATTCTTGTCGTCGATATTGGTCAACGCAGCTGCCTCTGGTTTCAACTGATCGAAGAATGCCTTTTTTGCCTGAATGTATTCTTGGAAAGTCTTGTGGTAATCCAAGTGGTCGTGCGAGATGTTAGAGAAAATAGCCACATCAAAATCCAAGGCAGCAATTCTCTTTTGATGAATGGCGTGGGAGCTCACTTCCATAAAGGCGTGTGTGCATCCAGCTTCCACCATACGGCTCATCAACTCCGCCAAAGCAATTGGGTTCGGCGTTGTGTGTGTTGATGGAATGGCCTCGTCATTGATTTTGTTGACAACTGTAGAAATCAATCCACAGTCATAGCCCAAGCCTCTGAACAAGTCGAATAACAGAGTAGTGGTGGTGGTCTTACCGTTGGTTCCAGTAATTCCCACCAAGGTCAACTTAGAGCTGGGTTTGTTGTAGAAGGTTTCAGCGCAATAGGACAAGGCTAGGTGAGTGTCTTTCACTTGAATTTGTGTCAGATTCACACCTTCTTGAATTTCTTCTACAAGGGCTACTTCACAGCCGGACGCAACAACTTGATTTAAATAGTTGTGTCCGTCTGTTGTTGTTCCTTTCAGTGCAAAAAACAAACTTCCTTTCTTGGCTTCGCGCGAGTCAAAACAAAGGTGAGCGATATCCATGTTTGGAATCGATGATGTCGTTTCTAGTCCTTGTAATAATATGTCGAGTGACTGGGTCATTCTAATGTCAATTCTATTAGTCCTCCCTTGTACACATAGGCACCAGCGGGGATACTTTGGTTTTTTACAGTTCCTGTACCTTTTACTCGGGCAATCATTCCGAGAGATTCGGTTAGGTAAACGGCGTCTCTTGCCGACATGCCCACTACATTCGGGACATATCTTTTGTCGATTTTTTTGGCCTGAAACAGAATCATTTTTTCATCCGCTTTAGTGTTGACCCATTCGGTTTGTACCATTTTGGAGTAGGGAACCATTAAGGCGTCGAGTACAGTTCGAATGTCATCTCGGTATCCATTGATGGAAATCGGAATCTGTTTGTTCAAGGGTTTGTCCTCGTTGATAGCTTCGTGATAGCGAAGTGTAGAGGCGTAAACTTTATTGGCGATTGCTGAGAATACGGTGCCTGAAACCGATGCACCATAAATGTCTCTTGATGGAGCGGAAATAACCACGATACAAGAGTAGATTGGATCGTCAGCAGGGAAGTACCCCACGAAACTTGCTTGGTATTTTTCCTCTCCGCGATTACCGTAGCGCAAGTCAGAATTCAAGATTCGTGCTGTTCCTGTTTTACCAGCAATTTTGAACAAGGAAGACTGTAATTTGCTTCCGGTTCCTCTTTCTACTACTCCGTTCAAACAAGCTTTTAGCGCGTTCAATGTCTTTGGGGAGCAAATTTGATCGATGAGTACTTCGGGTTCAAAGGTTTTGACAACCGATCCGTTTCTTTTGATTTCAGAAACGAATTGCGGTTTGACCATTTTTCCATTGTTCGCAACTGCATTATAGAATGCTAATGTTTGCAATGGAGTTTGTTGAACTTCATATCCAATCGACATCCAAGCCAAAGAGATACCTGACCACATCTTATCGCCCGGAGCATAAAGGGTTGGTGTTGGTTCACCGTCCAAAGCAATTCCAAGAGGGTCTCCTAAACCGAAGCTTTTTAGGCGACGAATGAAGTTCTCGGGTTGATTTTGGTAGGCATTGAAAATGACACGAGAAATCACGTTAGAAGAAACCTCAAAGGCATTTTGAATGGTGATTCGTCCATATCCTTCCTCTTTGGAGTCGCGTAGAGTGGATTTGTAGAAAGTGTATTTTCCGTAGGCCCCAACCGTATCTGTAATCTTGATTTTCTTGTCTTCCAAAGCAGCCATCAAAGACGCTAGCTTGAAAGTAGATCCAGGTACCTCTTTGGTTCCAATGGCGTGGTTGTAAGACTCGTAGTAATTGTCGTCTTCTCCTCGCGTTAAGTTGGAAATCGCTTTGATGTGACCCGTTTTAACGTCCATTACGATAGCCGTTCCGTTTTTCGCGCCTTGGTTTTCTAACTGACGAAGTAACTCGGAATGTGCTACTTCTTGAATCTCTTTGTCGATAGTGGTAACTACATCGGCGCCTTCAACCGCATCTTTCACGATTTGTCCTGTGCGCTTCCAGCCAGTCGAAATGCGTTGTTCGATTTCTTCTCCTTCTTCTCCTGCTAAGTACTCGTTAAATGCTCCTTCGATACCAACGCGCAATTCTTTTCCGTCAGGTTTTACTTGAACGTATCCCAGGGTTCTTTTCAAAAGTTCCCCATTCGGACGCTTGCGAATGATGGTTTCGTCCGTATCAACCAACCCTCCTTTCAATCGGCCTAGTTTGAATATTGGGAAGGTTCTCAATTTCTTTCTCTCGTCGTTGGTTGCTCGTTTCTTGATTAAGAGGTAACGGTTTTTGTTGTCTCTAGCACGACGAATGTAGTTTTCGTATTCTCTTGCCGTCATGTTTGGGAAAAGAGAGGCTAATTGGCGGCACAAGTCTGAAATTTCAGAATCGAAAATGCTTTGTTTCACGACTGTTGGATCCATGTGGATGTCGTAAAATGAAACCGAAGTCACCAACGGGGTGTTGTTGCAATCTAAAATTTCTCCGCGACGTGGGATTCGTTTGACAATGCGTGTAGGAATTTTGCCACTTCCTTCATCGCTGATCTCCAGATTGTCGTTTTTTCCAGAGAATTGCAAAGACACGGTATTGATGAAAACAACAGCCAATACCAGCACGAAGCCGATGTAAATAAACATCGCGCGCCAGTAAATGCTTTTATTTTCTTGTGTCTTACTCATTCTCTTTTAAGCGGATCACTTTTGTTGGGTTAACTGTTTCTTTTAATCCGTATGGGGTCAATTCTTCTACCAATTGAATGCGTCGTGTTTCTTCCTCTAATCGGGCTTTTTTCGCGACGTAATCACCTAGTATTTCATTCAATTCTTTTTGGCTTTGGTCAACGTTTTTGGTCAACTGTTTGCCGTAGTACCCTTTGCCAACCAAGAGCACCAATAGGAAAATCACATAGAAGATGTATGAGAGGTTATTCAACACAAATTCCTTGGTTAGGATATCTCCACTTACCAAGGAAATCAAGAAGCGTCCGCTGTTGCCCACCGACTTTTTCGTCTTGGCAGCTTTCTTCTTTTTGGGTTGTTCCTTCTCTTCGAAAGCGTCTATGAATTCGTTTTCACTCATATCTTCTTTGCGATTCTTAGTTTGGCGCTTCTAGCGCGCGGGTTTCTTTCTATTTCTTCTTCGCTAGCCGTAATCGGGTGGCGATTGATTTCTGCAAGGGGTTTCAATACGTTTCCGTAAAAGTCTTTTTCGATGGTTCCGTCAAGGTGACCGCGTTTCATATAGTTTTTCACGAGGCGATCTTCCATGCTGTGGTAAGACATTACCACCAATCGTCCTTCCGGACTCAATACTTCTGCCGTTTGTTTCAGCATGTCTTCCAAGGTTCCCATCTCGTTGTTGACTTCAATGCGAATGGCTTGGAAAAGCTGTGCGTAGAATTTGTTTTCCTTGAATTTTGGCGCGAATCTTTTTACGGCTTCCATCAAGTCGCCAGTTGTTTCTAGCGGACTATTGCTTCGAGCTTGCACGATTTCTTGAGCGATTTTGTGTGCTCTTGGCAGGTCAGCGTATTTGTTGAAAATGGAAATCAAATCATCGATTTCGTAGTCGTTCACGACTTTCTTTGCGTCGATTAGTGCGCGCTGATTCATCCGCATGTCCAACACGTCATTGCTGCGAATAGAGAAACCGCGGGAGCCTTCGTCGAATTGGTGAGAGGAAACACCTAAGTCGGCTAGAATACCATCGACTTGTTTGATTCCTAGAAGGCGCAATTGATTTTTCAGGAAGGCGAAATTGCTGTCAACGAAATAGAAATTTGGAGCTTCCCAGGTGTTGTTTTTGGCATCCAAATCTTGATCAAAAGAAATCAATCGACCTTTTGGAGAAAGCAACTTGAAAATTTCGCGAGAGTGACCACCGCCACCGAAGGTTAGGTCAACATACGTTCCGTCTGGATGGATGTCTAATCCCTCCAAACATTCGTTGAGCATTACTGGTATATGATATGCGGCGTTATTCTGTGTCATCCAATCCTCCCATTACATCATTTGCCAAATCGGCAAAGTCAGACATGTTGGATTCGATCATTTCGAAGTACTTGGTGCGATCCCAAATTTCAATTCGGTCGTTGTAAGCGATGATCATCGCCTCTTTTTCTAACCCTACGCGCTCCATGTGAGAAGTAGGGATTAAAACACGACCAGCAGAATCTAATGCTACTTGTTTTGCTCCTTGGTGGAACAAGCGGTAGAACATTCGGTTCTGCGGTTTGAACAAGTTCAACTTCGACAATTTGGTGCTCAATTTCTCCCATTCATTCATTGGGTAGAGTGTCAAACAGTCTTCAAAACCTTTGTTCAGCATGAAATTTTCTTGGGCACTAGGAGATAATTGCCTTCTCAAGTGAGAAGGAAACAAAAAGCGTCCCTTGGCGTCAAGTTTCACTTCATATTCTCCTACCAATCCAAACATAGCCTGATATAATGGGTAAAATTACTGGATTTTTACCACTTTTTACCACCAAAATAGGTATTGTTGATAAGTTGATACGGCAAAGGTTTGGAAAGGTTTCAAAAATTCTTTGAAAACATTGATAAATACTAATGATTTGAAAAAGTGGTAATAAGTGGGAGTATTTTTTCAATTGTGGAAAAAGTGATGCTCTTTTTCGAGTTGAATGAATTCTTAAGTGCTTCGAAATGAGGACGAGGTATCAGAATCAGAATCAGAATCAGAATGAGAATGGGAATGGGAATGAGAAGGAGGTTAGAGTGGAAGGTGTGAGGGCGTGAGTGTGAGAATGGAAAGTGTGAGTGTGAGGGTGAGAGAGTGGTAGAAGTGGTGGGTGAGGTTGATGGTTGAGAACAAGAGGGTTATGTCAATAATGACTCGGCTGGTATTCCAAAATCCTTGTGGAGTTTTTTGATCATGGCTAAAGTTAAACTTCGTTGTCGGTTTAGTATTTCACTAACTCGGCCACGGGTGCCAAAAAATGGAGTCATGTCAGTTCTTTTTAAATTCAGTTGTTCCATTCTGAATTTTATGGCTTCAACTGGGTCTGGCGCTTCGATTTTATATTTGCTTTCCTCGTATATCTCAATGAGAGCTAGCAGCAATTCGGCTTCATCGAATTCAGTACTTTCAGGTTTGGCATCGAACAACTTTTCCATGCGAGCTAATGCTTCGTTGTAATCCTGCTCCGTTTTGATTAGTTTTATTTCCATGTCTGTTTATTAAATGTTTGCCGCATCAATTTGGTCGTATTCCTTGTGTGTGCCTACAAATCGAATGAAAACCCATTGATTTTGATAGTTTATCTGAACGATTAATCGATACTTGTTTCCGCAAATGTTGAATACAACCCTGTTGTTCCCAACGATGCTTGCACTTCGGTATTGACTCTTAATGTCATTTGGGTTGGACCAATTCGCTTGTTTTGCTTCGTGATACCACGCCTTGAGTTGTTGCTCAGAGTCTTCTCTTCCTGGCTTTTCCCAATGTTCTTTCAAGGTTCGTAGTGCAATGATGTTTTTCATCTAGAGTCAAAGATAGAAAATTTTACAAAATGTTCCCAAATTGGGAGCATATTAGCATGAATTTTCACAAGCTTTTCTATTTGTGGACTTAATTCAACCCTTCCTCTTTTTGTACATTTGTTCTTATGAAGGAGAACCTCAAGCATCAATTGGCTCAGACCATTCGTGCATACAATGCAAAGGGTTGGTCACCAGCTACTTCAACGAATTATTCTTTTCGTGAAACAGCAGAATCGAAGGACATTGTGATCTCTCGTTCGGGAGTGGACAAAGCCGAGTTTACCTCTGAGGATTTCATGGAAGTAGATTTTGATGGCAAACCGCTATCGAATTACTACCACATGAAGCCTTCTGCGGAAACGGGGATTCATTGTGTCTTGTATGAATTGTTTCCCGAGGCAACCGTTGTCCTGCATAGTCACTCAGTTTATCCAGTTCTTTTGTCAATGACGCTGCCCTCTGTCATTTTTGAAGGATTTGAGATTCAAAAAGGATTTGATGGAGTGCAAACACACGAGTCGAAAGTCAATATTCCGATTTTTGAGAACTCGCAGGATATGGACGATTTTAAGAATTGGTTACGCGAACATGTGGATCAATTGAAGCATCATTGCTTCATCATCAAAGGACACGGTACCTATGCTTGGGGAAAGAATCTTTTTGAAGCCAAACGTCATTTAGAGACTTTGGATTATTTGTGTGAGTTAACCTGGAAACGAAGAAAATAAAATGGCTGTTTTAAGCATTCCCAGTAAAAAATACCAAACGAGAAATGCCGATGAAATTCGTGCGTTTTTCAAGGAAAGAGACATCTTTTTTGATCAATGGTCGTGTGATGTTGTTTTCGATGATACTGCGAGTCAGGAAGAAATTTTGGCGGCTTACCAGAAGGACCTACAACCTTTCATGGAACGAGGCGGTTACCAAACGGCGGATGTGATCTCGATCAATAAATTGACCGAAAACTACGAGGCAATTCGCAACAAGTTTTTGGCAGAACATACCCACAGCGAAGATGAGATTCGTTTCTTCGTGGATGGACAAGGATACTTTTGGTTTCACCTTGAAAATGGAGAGATTTTTAATCTACTGTGCGAAAAAGGAGACTTGATTTCTGTCCCAGCTGGAACAAAACATTGGTTTGACGCTGGGGAAACAAATCCATTTGTGAAAGCTATTCGCATCTTCATCGACATGTCGGGTTGGGTACCTCATTACACTGGATCCGAAGTTGAAAAAAACTACTTGTAAAGAGAGAAAATGAATTTTGATAACGTCAAGTACGTACTTACAGATATAGAAGGAACAACCACTTCGGTTGATTTCGTTTTTGAAACCCTCTTCCCATATTTTAGAGAAAATAGACGTCAGTTGCTAGAGTTGACGGACGTTCCTGTGGTTCGCCAAATTTTGGATGAAGTCAAAAGAATTGCAGCAGAAGAAGGAGTTTCTATTTCTTCGGATGAAGCAGCTGTTGAGTTGTTAAACACCTGGAGTATGGAAGACCGAAAGATTACTCCTTTAAAAGACGCGCAAGGAATTTTGTGGGACAAAGGTTACCGAACGGGAGAATTGAAAGGTCATGTTTATGCAGATGTAGCGCCGGTTTTGGAAACTTGGTCGAAACAAGGTTTGTCAATGGGTGTTTTTTCATCGGGTTCCGTTCCTGCTCAAAAGTTGATTTTCGGTTTCAGTGTAGCTGGAGATTTGACGCCTTATTTCTCCAATTATTACGATACCAAAACAGGCGGAAAGAGAGAGGAGCAAACCTATTATTTGATCGCCGAAGATTTGAAATTGGAACCGAGTGAGATTCTGTTTCTTTCCGATATTAAAGAAGAATTAGAAGCTGCAGCGAAAGCGGGCTTTCAAACCTGTCAATTAGTGCGCGAAAAAACCGTACAAGCTTGGCCGACACATGTCGCTGATTTTAGTCAAATATCCCTTTAAGCATGAGCAATTTTAGAACCATTTGGACGACAGAAGATCGTTATGTAGAAGTTATTGATCAACGCATGTTGCCCCACGAATTTGTGGTGGTAAAACTCGAAACTTACGAGGATGCGGTAGAAGCAATTAAGGATATGGTTGTTCGCGGTGCGCCACTTATCGGTGCAACGGCAGCTTATGGAGTTTACTTGGCGGTTCGCGAAATGATAGAGGAAGAATTGGACCCCTCTTTCTTGGATCACGCATTTACTGCTTTGAGAGCATCGAGACCAACTGCGGTTAACCTATTCTGGGCCTTAGATAAAATGCGCGAAGCCTTGGATTCTGCCGATAATTTCTTGGAAACGGCCTGGGAAATGGCCGGAAGAATTGTGGATGAGGATATTGAAACCTGTCGCATGATTGGTGATCACGGTTTGCCGATTATCGAGGAGATTTCGAAAAGAAAGAACGGCGATGTGGTGAATATTTTGACGCACTGTAATGCGGGAATGCTGGGTTGTATTGAATGGGGAACCATCACTTCTCCGATTTATCAAGCAGCGCAAAAGGGAATTAAAGTTCACGTGTGGGTAGATGAGACTCGCCCGCGCAATCAAGGTTCAAACTTGACTTGTTATGAATTGGGTCGCCACGAGATTCCGCATACATTAATCGTTGATAATACCGGAGGACACTTGATGCAACACGGCATGGTGGACATGGTGATTGTTGGAACCGATCGCACCACTCGTGAGGGCGACGTGGCGAACAAAATTGGAACTTATTTAAAGGCTTTGGCAGCAAAGGATAATGATATTCCTTTCTATGTGGCTTTGCCATCAACGACACTGGACATGAGTATCCGCAGCGGTTTGACTGAAATTCCAATCGAAGAACGCAACCAAGATGAGGTTCGTTATTTCAATGGAAAAAATTCAAAAGGCGAGATGGATGCAGTATTGATTTGTCCGGAAACAACCCAAGCGGCTAATTACGGCTTTGATGTGACGCCTGCTCGTTTGGTTACTAGTTTAATCACTGAAAGAGGCGTTTGCGATGCATCGGAAGCTGGACTTCTTTCCCTATTCCCTGAATATGCTTAAAAAGATAATTTTTGGGTCTTTACCCTTTCTATTGTTCGCCTGTGGATCAACACAGGAATTTGGTGACGGTTCTATTTGGAACCCAGAAGATCAAAACAACCGTTTGGTATACGGTATGAAAGATGCCGTTTCTGGTGAATATGAATTGTACTCGATTCGAGCGAATGGATCGGAACCCAAGAATTTGTCACAAAGTACAGCGCCAGCCTTTCCAGTTGGAATCTATGAAAAGCGCGTTTTTCTTTTATCGCAAGCTGATAACGACAAGGGTGCCTACCATCTTTTTGAGACGGATGCGATGGGCAAAGAATTCACTCTGATTAATGCTATTTCCTTGGCGCCAACAACGATTGACGTTCAGTTGGGAGGTGAAAAATATGTTGGGGTTGTGGGAGAAGACGGAGTTCAGTTCTTGGTTTCGATGGATTTGAAATCGGGTATTTTGGATCAGAAATGGACACCTCCTTTTAGAGACTTTAAGAACCCCATTTGGCGCAATTTCAACAAACAAATCTTCTTCATTGCGAAGGCAGAAAATGAAAAGAATTTGATTTTTTCGATGAACGTAAGTGATGGATCTTGTGCCGTTATTTCACCCAACGGAATGCCGAAGAATATCGAAGACATAGAACATTTGAGAAAGGTAGACAATTCTCATTTCTCCTATGTGGTTACGATAGAAGGTAAGAAGCATTTGTACGTGTCAGATGGAGTTGACTGTTTTGAGATTGCCATAAAAGGTAAACAGGTTAACTTCCACACTTGGTCTGCGAATGGCAAATACCTGTATTTCATCGATGAAAACGCCGAATTGATGGTCTACGATAGGGTGTCAAAAACCACCGTTCGATTGATCGAAGGCAAGGGGGCTGTTTTTCCTTTAGTGGTTAACTAGCCGAACGTAAATCTCGCTTCGGCCAGAAGTAATTCTTCATTATTTCTACAATTCTCTCAACACTTTTGCCATCTCCGTATGGGTTGGTGGCTCGTGCCATTTTTGCGTATTCAAAGGGGTTGTCGAGCAGGTTTTGACAGTTTTTTACAATCCGATTTGTTTTTGTGCCTACCAAGATTGCCGTACCAGCCATTACACC
>JAOASF010000076.1 GCA_025210175.1 Crocinitomicaceae bacterium
AAGTATGGTTCTGTATAGGTACTTGAAATGACGAGTGGGTCGAGTCCTTTTTCTCTGTTCAGATTGGTGCCAACTAAATTCAAAGCATAGCCAAATTTTAGTCCCCAATCGGTACCAAAATTGGGCGAGTGAAATTTTTCACGTCCTCCCCTTACAAAAAAAGCGGGAGTATGCATCCCTCCGAAAACGGGCTCGGCAATTTTGAATTCATTGATTTGAAAATAACTGTAATTGAATCCTGCCCCAAAACCAAAACCATTGCGGTAGGCATATTGATAGTGGGCAGAACCATTGATCAAACCTTGCATGATACCTTTAAAAGCCTTGTTGGTCATGTTAATCGGCAGACCTAAATTAACCTGCAAACTGCCTTTTGGTCGCACAGATTGCGCCGAAACCATCGTTCCGAAACAAATAGCAATGAAGAGCAGGCTGTATTTCATACAAAATCGCATTGAGTACGAATCTACAATTCTTTTCGAAAATTGGACTCGCCATTGTTTACAACGTTCTTCTTTATCCGTTATTTTTGCCACTTGAAAAAAGGAATACTTTATATTGTTCTATCAGGTTTGGCTTTCATGCTTGTGAACATTATGGTGAAAATTTTAGGTACCGACAATTGGATTAGAGAGAGTCTGGATTTACAAAAGTACCATGCCCCACAGCTTGTTCTAGCCCGTTCCATTGTTTCATTCATTTTGAGTGCTTACATGGTAAAGAAGGCCAAGCTCCCTTTTTTTGGAAACAATAAAAAATGGCTTTTGATTCGTGGATTTGCTGGTGTAATTGCCCTGTCCTTGTTTTTCTTCACGCTTAACACTTTACCCCTTGCTTTGGCGAGCATTCTTCAGTATCTCTCCCCTATTTTCACCGTTATTTTTGCCGTTTTGGTTCTTAAGGAAAGGGTATTCAAGCTTCAATGGCTCTTCATTTTTGTAGCTTTTATGGGGATTGTGATATTGGGCTATTCCAACTTGGTGGGACATCTCAATTTCGATATGACCTGGTTTACCCTTGGATTGGTCAGTGCCTTTTTTTCGGCCATCGCCTATGTGGCCATTGTCAAATTGAAGCCCACCGACAAGCCCATCACCATTGTCCTTTATTTTCCGATGATTGCTACACCTATCATGTTCGTGTGGTGTATGTTCGATTATGTATGGCCACGTGGACTCGAATGGCTTTTTTTACTGGGCGTGGGAATCTTTACTCAAATTGCTCAGTTGTTTATGACACGGGCCTTGCACCAGTCCGACACTTCGGTGATTGTTCCCTTTCAATATTTAGGAGCCATTTATGCTTTTTTAATTGGTTTATTCATGTTTGATGAAAAACTAAGCTTTATCTTGGACCTGGCTTTGGCCTTAATCGTTTTGAGTATACTAGGAAATGCGTTAGTACGTCACTTTCTGCTCAAAAAAGAAAGAACATGAAGAAAATTGAAAAGGGAAGATTGGCCAATTTTGGCAACTTGGAATTGTTAGCAAAGCAAGTAGTAGAAGGTTTTATTACTGGTTTGCACAAAAGTCCCTTTCACGGATTTTCAGTAGAGTTTGCAGAACATCGACTGTACAACAAAGGAGAATCCGTTAAACACATCGATTGGAAACTCTTTGCACGATCCAACAAAATGATGGTAAAACGATACGAAGAAGAAACCAATCTTCGCTGTCAGATCGTTATCGACACCTCATCATCCATGCTTTACCCACACGGGGCAGAGAACAAATTGGACTTTTCGGTCTACGCAGCTGCCTCTCTTTTTGAATTAATCAAGAAACAAAGAGACGCGGTGGGACTCACTTTCTTTAATGAAAACATTGAACTGAATACGGATTGTAAGTCGAGCGAACGTCACCATCATTTTCTGCTCAATCAGTTGGAAATGAAATTAGAGAGTTACTCGGAAGAAAAGAGAACAAAAACAGAGACCGTTCAAGCCTTACATGACATTGCGGAGTTGAGTCATCGTCGATCGCTGATCATTTTGTTTACCGATTTTCTGGACGATCCTTCTCGCACTGATGAAATGTTTGAAGCGCTCAATCACATGAAGCATAACAAGCACGAGGTCATTGTATTTCACGTCGTACAGAAGCGTACAGAAATGGATTTCGATTTTCAAAATCACCCATACACCTTTGTGGATATGGAGACAGGGGAAAGGATGAAAATTCAACCCCAGGCGTTAAAAGAAAGTTATCGATCTGAAATTGAAAAGTACTTTCACGAAATTAACATGAGGTGTACCAATGCGCGAATCGATTTTATGCCCGCCTTTATAGAAGAAGGATTCGAAGCCGTACTTCTCAAATACCTTATTCGACGTTCAAAAATGGCTTAGTATTGCTTGGTACGCAAGAGCACAAGTGTGCAGGCCACTTCTGATTCGATTCCTTTTTCTTTGGCCAATTCCATCAATTCTTCATTTTCAGTTCCCGGATTGAAAACAATTCGCTTGGGTTTGATTACGTTCAATAGATAATCGTAATACATAGGCTGGTTCTTTGGTCCCACGTACAAGGTAACTGTATCGATATTTGGAAAGTGTTTTAATTCGCTGTTGAAAGATACACCACGAACCTCTCCTTTTTTGAGACCAATAGCCTCTACCTCCACTCCGTTATCCTTCAAAAGGTGGATGGCCAAATTGGAATATCTCTGTGGATTTTCGGAGGCGCCTATGACCAAGGTTTTTTTATTCATTTTTTGGTTGATGTAAGGGGTCTAACAAATCTAAAACGGACTTAACAGGACTGAAGGTAGCAGAAGGTACCTCTACAAACAAGGTATTCCAATGAGCCATGGAGCCGTTCCAAAGTCCTGGTAATTCAATGTATTTTATTCTTTGTTCACCGTGCGTTTTTTCCACAACAAAATACTTGTTGTGATCCACGTATGAAAGTAAGTCGTGCGGATTATCGTTGAAATCTCTATTTGACAAAGCCAACATGACAGGGTTAAAATGGGTGGATTGAATCATTTTATTGCGCTGTTCTTCGCTACCCGATATTTGCGACTTTTCTACAATCTGTTTACTCAATCCATTCTCGTCTTGAATCCAGTAAGGGCCACCTCCTGGTTGCCCTACATTTCTCACCATTCCACATACCCGCAGGGGTCTACTCAAGAGTTGATAAAGTTTCTCATCCGAAAGAGAGGTCCAACTTTCGTCTAAAATTTGATAGCGTTCATTAAAAGACGCAAATGCAGTTCTGTCTTTTTGGTTGACTATTCGTTTGAGTTCAGAGCGCGACGTTTCCAACAGCCCGATTAATACATTCCACCACTTTTTGGAGGTATCTCTGTTCTCCCAATGTTGAACATTGTCAATATTCTTTACGAGGATTACTTCCTCATTCATTTTATCCAAATTGTGAAGAAGTGCCCCGTGACCTGCAGGTCTCATGATGATTTCACCACTTTCATTTCTTACGAGCTCCAGTTCTTGATTGAGCGCCGGCACATCGGTTTCACTTTCTTGGTATGAAAAATCTACCTGAACATCAACACCCGTCATTTTCTTCAAGAGCTCCAAAGAATCTGATATTGCGCCGAGGTATTTTTCCTGAATGGTGAAATGAACTCGATTTAAATTTTTATGTATGTGTTGCGCTTGAATCACCTGTTCTTGAAGGGCATTTAGGACCACTGGTGACACGGCATGAAAAGGAATGAGGGCCTTCGGCAAGGAGCCTATATCGAGACCTTTTTCGGTTAGAATATACGTTAGCACCTCCTTCATGTTGAAACGCCCTTCCCGTATATCTTTTTTCATTTGTGTAGGCAACAACTTGAAGACAGCCAGTTTTTCGATCTGACCAAAAAACTGTTCCACACTCATTAAATTTTCGCCTGAAGGATCCTCAAAATATTGGTAAACGAAACTAAACATGCGAGATCCAGAGCCAGAAGCTGGAATAAAAAAGCCAATGGAAGAGTTTGTTTTTTTGGCATCCGAAGCCAATAAACTCGCTTCATTTTTGTCCAAAACAAGTATTCCATCATTAACATGACAGGGACGAACCAGTTTTACTTCGGGGTTACCGTTTTTCAGTTTTTGTTTGTAGTCTTCAATATTCTTTAATTCCATGTATTTTCGAGGTCAAATTTATCCTTCTTCGAAGATATTGATAATCCACACATGCGTTATTTAAACTGGTGTAAAATGATTCTTGTTTTTTTGAAAGCCAACCCTTTGCCCGGACCTTGGCTCACTGAAGAACAAAAAATTGCAAAATCTGAAGAAGTCATCTATTTCACTGAATATGGAGCTGGCTCTAAGAGTTTAACCTCCGAGCGCGCTGTTCGTGAAGTTTACAAAAGAAGTAGAACGCATCAGTTATACGGGAAAGTACTGTATCAATTGATTGTGAAAAACAACATCAATACAGCGCTTGAGTTCGGAACCTCACTTGGCATGGGAACTCGTTATTTGTCCTTGGGCTGTGACGAAGTAATTAGCATTGAAGGTTGTGCCAACACAGCCCGCTTTGCTCGTAGGCACTTTCAAACCATAAAGGCCACGAATATTATTTTGATTGAATCTACCTTCGACGACTATTTATTAAGCCCACAGACCTTCGACTTGGTGTACATAGATGGCAATCACCAAGGAGAGTTTTTGGAAAAGTATATTGCTCGACTTCGAGAAGTAAGTCCACATTGTCTTTTTGTATGCGACGATATTCGTTGGAGCAAGGACATGCGGAATAGTTTTAAAAAACTCACCAAGGATTTTAAATACAGCATGGACTTATATCAGATGGGAGTACTCTGCGACAAAAATATCCTCCTTTAATAGGCTGTGT
>JAOASF010000077.1 GCA_025210175.1 Crocinitomicaceae bacterium
ATTTCAATCGCCTTCTCACTGGAATCCATCATCGTGTATCGATCTACTATTTACAAAACTACCTGGATGAATTTGCTTTTAAATACAACAATAGGAACAAGAAAAAGTCCTTCTTCGACCTATTCCTACAAACATTGATTCATGGATCAGATACATATATTCCAGAGCAACTATTTTGGGAAGATTTTTAATTGAGTACACCGAGATATCATGGTAAGAAAAGATAACCAATGGTTCTACTGACCTTTTGAGACATCACTAGCTCATTTGTGGTAAACATTCGACCATTCGATGATTCGAAAAAATTAAAAACAGCATAAAACTCAGACAGTGGAATCGCTCATAACCGAACAAAACCCTTTAAAGTGAAAAATCACAGCTAAAAAAGAGCTTGTATCTTCAGGAAACATTTTATACACTTGAAAGAAACCTGCTCTTGTGGTAAACATCAGACCATTCGGTTTTGAAGCGACTTCATTCTACCTCAATTCTTCGATTGAAGGTGGATTTATCGCCAAACCCAACTTGTTACAAAAACAATTTATACTGATATACCAAACTTTGTACAAAAGCATCCCCTGTCCCCCCAGATAATACCAGTCTTGTGGTAAACATCAGACCATTCGGTTTTTCTTGGTAATCTCACAACATAAAAAGGGGAGCCATACCTGGCTCCCCTTCCTCCTTATCTTTATGGTAGTTTATCCACCGAAATCGTCGAAACGAACGTTTTCTTTAGGAACACCCCACTCGTCACACATTTTAACGACAGCATCGTTCATCATTGGAGGTCCACAGAAGTAGAACTCAATGTCCTCTGGAGCTTCATGCTTGCTCAGGTATTGGTCGATAACAGCCTGGTGAACGAATCCAACGAAACCATCCCCGTTTGGATCATCCATGTCTTTCTTCGGAACCCAATTATCCTCTGGCAATGCATACGACAAGACCATGTAGAACTTGAAGTTCGGGAAGTCTTTCTCCAATGCGCGGAAGTAGTGAATGTAGAACAACTCAGCTCTTGAACGTCCACCGTACCAGTAGGTAACTTTACGATCTGTTTTCAAAGTCTTGAACAATTCGTACAAGTGAGAACGCATTGGCGCCATACCTGCACCACCACCGATATACAACATCTCTGCATCTGACTCATTGATGAAGAATTCACCGTAAGGACCCGAAACAGTAACTGTATCACCAACTTTACAGTTGAAGATGTAAGAAGATGCAACACCTGGGTTTACATTCATCCAACGATTCGCAGCACGGTCAAATGGCGGAGCTGCAACACGAACGTTCAACATGATTCGACGTCCCTCTGCAGGGTAAGAAGCCATTGAGTATGCTCGCACCACCTCTTCGTCATTTTTCATCACCAAATCCAACATACGGAACGGACCTTCAGCCCACTCTTTCTTGAATTTGTCTGGCTCACCTGGGTGATCCTCTGGATGCGCAGTGATATCCATATCAGAGAACTTGATCTCACATGGTGGAATCTTAATCTGGATGTAACCTCCTGCTTTGTAATCCATATCTTCAGGAATCTCAACGATGAACTCCTTGATGTAAGTCGCCACGTTGTAGTTAGAAACTACTTTCGCTTCCCACTCCTTGATACCCATGATTTCTTCTTCCACATGGATGTGCATGTCTTCTTTCACCTTTACCTGACATCCAAGACGCCAGTTATCAGCGATTTCTTTTCTCGAAAAGTGCGGCTCCTCTGTTGGCAAAATATTTCCACCTCCTGAGTTTTCCTGACATTTACACTGTACACAAGTACCTCCACCACCACAAGCAGATGGCAAGAAAATACCGTTTGAACCCAAGGTAGACAACAAAGTTCCACCTCCGTCTACTTCCAAAGTATGATCACCGTTGATCGTGATTTTAATTTTTCCTTTAGGAGAAAGCTTTGCCTTAGCGAACAAAAGCATCGATGTTAGCGTCAAAACGACGAACAAGAATGCTGCTACTGTTATTACAATTGTCATTCCCATTTCTTAGTGATTTTTATCGTTTGTAACTTGACTTGTCATAACGGTTTTGGTTTCGTCTTTCTTTACATCTTCACCGTACTTAATACCCATGAAGCTCATGAAAGCAATCCCCATCAATCCAGTAAGGATAAAAGTGATTCCCAATCCTTTCAAAGGCGCTGGAATGTGAGAGTAGCGAATCTTTTCGCGGATTGCAGCGATAGCTACAATTGCGATAAACCAACCAAGTCCAGATCCTAGTGAGAATGCTGTTGCATCCAACAAAGTTGAATACTGACGCTCTTGCATAAACAAGGCACCACCTAAGATAGAACAGTTAACCGCGATCAAAGGCAAGAATATACCCAATGCTCCATAAAGAGCAGGTGCAAATTTCTCAACGATCATCTCTACCAACTGAACGATAGATGCTACTACGGCGATGAACATGATGAATGACAAGAAACTCAAGTCGTAAGATGCGTATTCCTCACCCAACCAACTCAATGCTCCCTCTTTCAATAGGTAATTCTCCAACAAGTAGTTTACAGGTACTGTAACGAACAATACGAAAATTACTGCTGCTCCAAGTCCTACTGCTGTCTTCACTGTTTTTGATACAGCCAAGTAAGAACACATTCCCAAGAAATATGCGAAGATCATATTCTCGGAAAAGATTGCTTTTACAAATATGTCTAATGTACTTTCCATTTTCTTTTCTTTTAGTGTTCTTCTTGAAGTGACTTATTACGTATGCGTTGTACCCAAATTACACACCCCACGATAACCAAGGCCATTGGAGGCAAGATCATCATGTTGTTGTTCATGTAACCCAAGGCGTACAATCCTGATTCTTGTCCTGGCAATGAACTTCCGAACAATGGGAACCCTAATAGAGATCCAGATCCGAACAATTCACGGAAAACAGCAACCAACACCAATAATCCAGCGTAGCCTAAACCGTTTCCTAAACCATCCAATACAGAAGGCCAAGGCTTGTTACCCATTGCAAATGCTTCAAAACGTCCCATAATGATACAGTTCGTAATGATCAAACCAACGAATACCGACAATTTCTCAGAGATATCTGGCACGTAAGCCTTTAACACTTCGTTTACAATGATTACCAAAGATGCTGCTACCACCAACTGAACGATGATACGAATCTTGGATGGAATCATGTTGCGTAGTAACGAGATAACCAAGTTACCCATCACGATTACGAAGATTACAGACAATCCCATTACAATACCTTGAGATACCTGTACGGTAATCGCCAAAGCTGAACAGATTCCCAATACCTGAACGGTAACGGGGTTGTTATCTGTCAATGGATCTGTAATTAGTTTTCTATTCTTTTTTGAGAACAAAGGTTCCTTTGGAGCTTTTGTCTTTTGTGCTACTTCACTCATACCTGTTCTTTTTTATTTCTGAATTGATTTAAAGTAAGAAGCGTAAACAGCCAAACATCTGTTTGCCATTTCTTCCACTCCTTTCGAAGTAATCGTACCTCCTGTAATTCCATCAACTTTTTGTGGATTCACACCTGAACCGTCTTTAACGATTTCAAATTTCGTGAAGTTTCCATCTGCATCCGTGATTTCCTCACCAATCCAACGGTTGACAAAAAATGGTTGAATAATCTCGGCTCCCAAACCAGGTGTTTCACCTTGGTGACCGAAAGAAGCTCCAACGATGGTCTTCATATCTTCACCCAAACAGATGTTCCCCCAAATTGGTCCCCAAAGACCTTTTCCGATGATTGGAATAATGTAAAGCGTTTTGCCATCCTTATTTGCAACAAACAAAGGGTAGCTTTTATCGCCTTCTTTCAAGTTTTTGTCTTTGTACTCCTTCTTGATGTCAACGTTGAAAGCTTCTTTACCTTCCACGATTTTTCCGTTCATGTCCAAGACAATAGCTTTGCTCAAGTCAACATATTGATCGAACATTGATTCTGCGTTTGAGCGATTAATCTTATCAGCTTCTTCAGCCGACACCATCGCTTTCAAAATCTCAATTTTCTTCTTTACGACTTGGTTTTTTTGCTGCTTCGGCTTCAACCCAATTGCCAATGAAGCAAGGATAGCACCTACTACAGACACCAATACTATGGCGAAACCAAACGTATACCCGTTACTTTCTTTATTCAATGCCATCTTATGCTGTTTTTAGTCGATTTAATCTTCGTTTAATGTTACCTTGAACAACGTAGTGGTCAATAATTGGAGCCATTACGTTCATGAACAAGATAGCCAACATC
>JAOASF010000078.1 GCA_025210175.1 Crocinitomicaceae bacterium
GTTCAAAGTCATCTTCAGAAATACCCACTCCTTGCACAAAAAAGCTAGGGTTGAATCGGTCTGCGTCCGGTGTGAAAGCATTTGGAATGTAGATGGCAAAATCGGGGTTAACGCGAATCAATCGCAAAGCAGTATCCGTACAGCCCAAATCATTAAAGGCTATCAATTGGACGTAAAAGTCACCGTGGGTCTCATACGTGTGCTCCTCATGAACTTCGTAGCTAAATGTATTATCTCCGAAATTCCACTCGAAACTGGTCGCCAATTGTGAAGTGTTGGTAAAAGTGAAACTTGGGTCGAGGTAAGACTTAGTACTTGGATCTACTATAAAATCGGCAATAGGCAAGGGCAAGACCTCTATTGTATCGTTGGCATCGCTGTTGTACACACATCCGAAATCATTCGTAATCGTTAAAGTAACGAGGTAGGTCCCCGGATTATTATAAGCGATTATTGGGGAAAGTTGATTGGAATAGGTTCCATTGCCTAGATTCCAATTGAATTCCCAGTTGTCTAGATCAACACCTTCTGCTTGAAGTAAGAAGGGAGTATTTGGGCAAATTTCACCCCCGTTCAACTCAAAGCTCATATCTGGAATTTCAAAGATGTTGAGTGGTATAGAATGAACTATTGTGTCAAAACAAATGGTAACCAAGCTTGCACTATAGGAGGTGTCTTGATTCGGTTGAACAACTCTTGGGAAAGGACATGAAACGCAATCGTTCCAATAAATATGCGATTGCGGAACGGTGTTTAAATAGGAGTAATTCAAAGTTGCAGAATCGCCAACACAAAGGTTTTCCTGAGAAGATACAAGTGCGAAATCAGAAGGTTGAACAACAAATAGGTTGATAAATACACTGTCAGAAAGCTCACAACCATTGTTGTCTGTTACTACGCAATTAATGAACTGAGGACTATTTGCTTGATATACAATGGTGTCGTGGTTGATACTTGTACCCGTCCATGCGTAAGAATAGGGTAAGGTTCCTCCTTGTGCAGATATGGATAAATGAAAGGACGAAGCATTGCAGACGATTGTATCGTTGGATATAGAAGCTTCTAACGGAGTAGGCTGGGTAATGTAGATGGAATCGAGAACCATGCATCCGTTTGCATCGCTCACGTTTACTTGATAACTACCAGATCCAACCAAACGAGAACTGTCTATTCCTTGGTTTTCCCATAAATAGGAGTAAGGGGCAACTCCACCACTTGGAACACTAGAGAGAGTCGTTTGATCCCCAGAGCAAAGAATTGGTGAATAATTGAATTGATTAGCCAGTGGAGCTGGCTCCACAATGATGGTGTCCGTTTGAGCTGCACAGGCATTTTGATCCCATGCATAAGCCGTATAATTGCCGGGTGCGAGGGTGTCGTTCAAAGGAGAGTTCAAAAGAGGATCATTGGACCACCCATAGGTGTATCCACCATTTCCACCCATGGCAGCTGATTCCATCCATCCATTATCTGCACCATTGCAAACCACATCTACTACTTGAATGATTTGCACTTGAAGCAAAGGTGGTTCTAAAATTGTGAACTGAACGGAGGTATCACAGCCAAAGGAATTTTCAATGAGGATGTAATGTTGACCAGGGGTTAGATTGGAGAAGTTGGAATTTGCCGCAGGGTTCATACCATCTAAGCCATAGGTGAAAGGAGTATTGTTGGGGTCAATCATGGTTAAATTGACAGTGCCATCATTGTAGCCAAAACAAGTTATATCGGTCGTTTGAAGTTGGTAAGTGGACGAAAAATGGTTGATTTCAATGCGAACACTATCACTTGCGGATGGACAACCATATGGACTTGCAGCTGTAAAATAGACCCACGAAAACCCTTGATTTACTTCTGATGAAGTGGGGGTGTAATTGCTTGTAAAATTATTGGGGGTTGAGAACATTCCTTGATTGTTGTGCCAAGTTGGAGATGAACCATTCACTGCTGTTGCTAATAAATTAGCCATACCTTCCGAACAAATCAAGGTATCGTTTCCTGCTGACACAGTGGTAAGTGGGTTCGTTACGATAACCAAGCTATCTTCTGAATAACAGCCATTCAGCTCAGCGGTTGCAATGTAAAGATTGTTGCCTAGTGCTGGAAAAAAATAAACACTGTCCATTATTCCATTGCTCCAAGTAACCTGACCATTTGAAGTGGCAGAAACGAAGGTAGAATCCCCATTACAGATGCTTTGATCTGGTCCGGCACTTACTGTTGGGTTCGGGTGAACCAAAACAAGGACCTGAGCGGTGTCTGAACAACCGTTCGCGTCTGTTCCAATAACAGTATACACATGATTGCCAACAGCTGGAACGAATGGAACTCCGTTAACTATAGATGGACTCCAACTATAAGTTTGTGCTCCATAAGCAAATATACTGGCGGAATCGTTTTCACAAAGAACCAAATCTGGTGAAGTAGTAACGATAGGTAGTTGGTTTACTTGTACAGGAATAGTCGTGCTATCCATACAACCATCGGCTGAAATTACAATTAGCTGTGTGATAAAATTACCAGCAACGGGATAGTAATGACGATGTTCTAAGTAGGTGCCGGCAGTGTTCGGTACTCCTGTGATTTGACCCGTATCTGGTGGGGTTTGAATACCGTTTCCATAATTCCAAATGTACGACTCTATGAGGCCCGGTGCTGGAATTGTTGAATTGTTGAAAAAGGTAATGGAGTCGAATTGACAAACTTCCAAAAAGTCGACAGAATAATTGGCAAGTGGAGTAGGCGTTTCGTCAATGTCAATGCTCAAAGTAACGCTACATCCTGAACCTTGAAAGGGAGTTATCTCACAGCTATACGTTCCTCCTGCATAGACATAAGTCGTTTGAGTCGTGGCGCCATTACTCCATAAATACTGTCCAGCTCCTGGAGGTGCAGATAACAAAGCCGAATCTCCGGTACAGATCAAATCGTTAGAGGCAGTTAATTCAGCTGTGCCACAAAATGCATCGAGGTAACAGTAGCCATAGTGACCAGTAAGAGAGCAGTCACCTGCGGTAAATTCAACTCGTATGTTTTGACCTATATAGGCGCTCAAGTTCGTGAAAACGGATTCCCAGTCTTTGTATAAAACGGTTGTACCATCATACACTGTTGAGGAGTAAGTTGAAGCGGTAACAGCATTGGCTACTGCAGAATATTCACCGCATGGAACACTGTTGCCGAGACTATCAAAAACACGGACTGTAAAATAAGGAAGCTCATTGTCGTTGTGACTTGCAGGGGTTTCGAAAACCACTGCATATGAGTAGGTGAAAAGGAAATTGGTTGAATCGACTAAAAAAGTCTGGGTCATCCTAGCCGCTTGTGCACCTATTCCTGTTCCATCACCCAATCTTACAGAGAAAGCACCACCTTGTGGATTGTTGGTGGGAATACCTGTTACGGGATCTACGCCATTTCCTACAATTGCATGATGTGGGTTGGGTCCTGTGGGAGTTTCATTGATAAAACTATAAGATGTGCTGCCATCTACTTCTCCTCGTGTGAGGGTCCATCCAGAAAGGTCTCCATCTTCAAAATCAATGTTGGTACAAGGACCATTGGCGGCTTTCTGAATGTATTTGTCCTTTTTCTTGTCGCCCAAAAAGTGTGTATCGATTTTCTCTTTTAATTCTTCTTTAAACAGCGTATAGTTTTCGTCAAACTGATTTTGTGTCCATCTATGTCCTGTATGAATTTCATTTTTTATCGCCTTGAAAAATGCCTGATATTGCTTTTCGGCATAATCTCTAATCTCTTGAGAAGCGTTTCCCAAATCCAAATCTTTCCAGAAAGTTGAAACAGATTTACCGTGGATTAGACTTTCAAACAAATCATGTTCGTGATTGTGTTGAGAAATGCCCTTAAAATGAATACTTAAAACAAAGAAAACTAGCAAGTAAAGCACATTTTTCATACGGAGACATTTAGGGATGCGAGTATTGTATTTTACGCCTTTTTGTCGTTTCCGTTGCTTTTTATACACTGTAAAGTGATGAGCGGTTCTGAGCTATGTTTTGAGGTAAATTTCCTGTTTTATTTTTTATGCTTGCAGTGTAAAATAACTAGTTAATTATCATTTTACCAGCTATTTATGTATTGGTCCTTCTGAATGTTCACTTATTTTAACAAGGTAACGTGCCCCACTAATCGATGGGTCGTGTTGCCCAAATCGCGATACTTTATTACCCAAGTATACACTCCTTGAGCAGCAATTTTGTCGCTTTTCAAATAGGTTCCATCCCATTGTGCATCTGGATCGGTAGTTTCAAAAATCACATGTCCCCATCTGTCGAATATGGTCATCTCAAATCCTTTCTTAGAAATTCCATCGTGTTTAGCGAAGAAGAAATCATTGTATTGATCTCCATCTGGAGTGAAGGTGTTGGGAACAAAAATGGTATGCTGAGGGTCTACACGAACGGTTTTTGTGATTGAATCTCTACAGCCAAATTCGTTAACACCAGACAAAGTTACGGCATATCCTTCGGGTAATACGTAGGTATGAGTGGGTTCAATGTCTGTACTGAAGGAGCCGTCTCCGAAATTCCAAAGGTAACTGACCGCGCCAATGGAAAGATTTCTGAATTCAAAGGTCGGATCAATCATCGAATGAATAAAGTCATCTGTTGTAAAGTCTACATATGGTTTTGGATTCACCTGAATTGCGGCAGCGTCTTCCAGCCAAATATTACAACCGTTTTGGGTGACAATATTTAAATCAATTTGGTAAAAACCGGGTGTTCCTATGTTGAAGAAGGGGGTAGGTGAAGTCGAGTACAATTCATCTTCAAAATACCATTGATACTGCCAACCAAGTGTGCTGCTATTGGCGAATACCGTCATCAAAATTGGTTCGTTTGGACAAATGATGGAGTCATTCATCGCAATCTGAATATCTGGATTTGTAAAAGTTGATAACGAAATACTATCCCACAAGGTGTCCCCACAGTGAGTTAACAAATACGCGTACAGAGTGGTATCGTTGTTCACTTGAAATGGGCGAGGGAAAACGCACGATGGACAATCGGCCCATTTTACTGTATTGATGATTGCGTTTCCGGTGTAGGTATAATTCAACAACGCTGTATCTCCCTTACAATATCCAGATTGATCAGCGAAGAGATTGAAGTCATTCGGGTCAAAGGAATAGATATTGAAGTTACTGTAAACTTGTAAACCACAATTGTTGGCATCTAAAATGACAACCGAGAAGGTTGTATCAGAGGTAATCGTAACACTCGAGCTTGGACTATTGTTGCTAGTATCGTGATTCCATGTATACGTGTATCCAGGTGTTCCTCCGCTTGGATTCACCGTTAAAGTTGTATTCGTTCCGGCACAAACTGTTATTCCATTCGGCAATGAAGCATTGATTTGTGGAGGTTGTGTAACAGAAACGTTATCTGCCAATACGCAGCCATTCGCATCAATTATTTGCAAGGTATAATTACCAGCTGTTGTTGAAAGGGAACTTCCGTTTGGTTGACCATTCCAAATGTAACTGTACGGTTGCGTTCCACCTGAAACAGTTGAATGAATGGTTGTGGTGCCTCCAAAACACTGAATCGGATTGAAGTTGAAAGTATTGGAGATAGGAGCGGGTTCAGTAATTGTAGCTGTAACAGTACTTGTACATCCATTTTGATCAGTTACTGTGCAGGTATAAGTTCCCGCAGGTAAATTATCCACAATTGCGTCGTTTCCTAATCCATTGCTCCAAGAATAAGTATATCCGGGTGTTCCTCCATTTCCAGCGGCAGTTAAACTTCCATTGGATTGCCCGTAACAACTAACAGGTGTGTTGTTTACAATACTTGCTTGAACTTGAGTAGGTTGTGTGATGGATATTGTTGTATTATATACACAGCCGTTTCCATCGGTAATTTGCAATTGATGGATACCTGCATTCAAACTGATTGGATTGGCTGTTGACGAACCGTTCCATAAATAAGAATAGGGTGGGGTTCCACCAGACGGAGTTGCTGTTACTTGTGTATTCATCCCGTAACATTGAATGGGAGAATAGTTTACAGTATTCGTGATAGGCGTAGGCTCGGTTATTGTCACTGAAATATTGTTCTGACAACCATTGGCATCCGTAACAGTACAGGTATAAGTGCCAGCTGACATATTGCTCGCAGTAGCACTGTTACCTAAATTGTTGGACCAAGAGTAGGCGTAAGGAGCTGTTCCTCCAACAGCACTTACTGTAGCAGTTCCGTTGTTTCCTCCATTGCAACTCACATTGGTTTGCGCTAGCAAGTTAAGGTTTAAGGGAGAAGGTTGAGAAATAGTGATTGAATCCACATGGTTACAACCATTGTTATCGGTAATAATCAAATGGTATGAACCAGCAGGTACCACTATGGGGTTGCCAATTATCGAGTTGTTCCAAACATAGTTGTAGGGAGCCGTACCTCCACCAACGTTCGAGGTTATTGTGGTACTATCACCAAAACAACTGATTGGTGCAAAGTTGAAACTATTCGCCAATGGTTGCGGTTGTGTGATAATTACGGATACGTTTGCTGTACATCCATTTGTGTCAGTTACTGTACAAGTGTATGTTCCAGCTGTAACATTCGAAATACTGTTTGTATTGCTTCCGGTATTCCATGAATAACTATAGGGAGCCGTTCCACCAGAGGCAATCACTTGAGCTGATCCGTTGTTTCCACCAAAACAGCTTACATTTATTTGCGTATCAATGGCCAAGGTTAAAAGGGCTGGTTCATTAATGATGAAATTCAAAGTAGTATCACAACCCAAGCTGTTCGTGATAGTAATGGTATGGGAGCCAGGAGTTAGATTGTTATAGGCATTTGTACCTGCTGGAGTTTGGCCATCCAAACTGTACATATATGGGGCATAATCTCCATTGATGACAAATGCTGATACGGTTCCATCATTTTCACCAAAACAAGAGATATCGGTCGTTTGCAGATCAATTGTTTCAATGAGTTGACCAAAGACGATCAAAACGCTATCGTAAGATCCAGGACAATCATTAAGCGACTCCACATTTAGGAATAAATAAATTGAATCTGCGGCCAAGTCACTTGAAGTAGGAGTGTAAATTGTGTTCAAACTGTTGTTTGGGTTGAATACACCATTCCCACCATGCCACAAAGGATTCTGTGCATTCGTCATCGTTCCGTTGAGAGGGAATGACTGTAAATCACAAACAATAACCGTGGCACCAGCGTCAGCAATTGGTAGAATAACTTGTTGGTCTACGACAACAGAATCCGTATAAGTGGAACACCCGTAATAATCGGTAACACTTACGTAATAGGTGCCAACTCCAACGTTAATGGTATCCGTCGTTGCTCCAGTCGACCACAAAGTATTGTATCCCAAGTTCGCTGTATCATCAACAGTAACGAAAACGTCAGTGGTGAAGACTCCGGGACAAAGGAAAATGGTATCAGGTCCGATTTCAACCAATGGCAATACTAATAGAGTATAGTCTACAGTAGCGCTATCCATACATCCATTCGCATCTGTAACCACTAGAGTGAAGGAAGTGTCAGTGTTTACGGTAACAGTGGAAGAAGTGGTTGTATTCGTTTCGTGATTCCAAGAGTAAGAATAAGCAGGTGTGGCACCTGTGGCACTAGCGTTAATGGTTACACTAGAACCTTCGCAGACTGAAGAGTCGTTGGAAATGCTAACTAGCAATGGGCTAGGCTCTGAAATTGAAACAGATTCGGTTGTAATACACCCGTTTGCATCTATTACCGTACAGAGATATGAACCTGGTGCTAAGTTATTGTTCACCGATCCGTTGATTCCGTTATCCCATGAATAAGTGTAAGGCGCTGTTCCATCAGAGGCCTGGGCTTGGGCTGACCCGTCGGCTGCACCATTACAGGTCACGTTGGTTTGTCCTGTAATCGTAGCTACTAATGGGGCATTTGGTTGTGCAATGGTTGTAGTTAAAGTGAATGTACATCCATTTGCATCAGTTACTGTACAGGTATATGTTCCGGCACTTAAGTTTGAAATGGTTGCGGTTGTTACTCCAGTATTCCATAAATAGGTGTATGGTGCAGTTCCGTCCATCGCAGTGATAGTTGCATTTGCATCATTTCCACCGAAACAGTTTACATCGTTCTGAGAAGTAATACTTGCTGTTAATGGAGCATTTGGTTCTGTGATCGTAACATTTACGACGACTGAACATCCATTGGTATCAGTTACGGTACAAGCATAAGAACCAGCGCTCAAGTTAGAAATCGAAGATGTTGTTGCGCCCGTATTCCATGAGTAGGAATACCCTGGAGTCCCGCCACTTGCTGAAACACTAACTGAGGCGTCGTTCCCACCAAAACAACTCACATTTGGTTGCGATGCTATAGTCGCAGTTTATCCGTTAA
>JAOASF010000079.1 GCA_025210175.1 Crocinitomicaceae bacterium
GTCCTTAGGTGGATTGGTGGCAGGAAAGGTATTGGCCAAGGTTGGTTTCTTTGCCTTGATACTCAAGTTTTGGAAAATTATCGGTATCGCTATAATCGGTGGTTTTGCTGCCATTCGAAAGTTTGTAACGGGCAAAAAAGTCGTTAAAAAAGAAGAAGTAGAACTGCCAAAAACGGATGATCAAACAGAATCATTGAATCCATGATTTTTTCGGAGGGGAGAAATAACAACTACTTGGTTCAGGGTATTTTTCTTACCCTGGGAGTAATAATTGTGTCCTTTTTAACAGGAGGATTGTTGGCTCCTCTTGTATTCATACCCATTGGGCTCTTCATCGCTACCAATGGTTTGGAGGTTGATACCTGGAAAGGTCGATACCGCGTATATGGCTCCTTCTACGGATGGCGTTTTGGACGTTGGTACTCGTTTTCACAGCCAACAGGTTTGCGCATTGCTTTGTCGACAGAGAATTTCAACTTCGTAGGTTATGCTGGAACGGGTGGTTACTTGCCACAAATGTCTGGCAAATCATTGACCTACAACGTTTTTCTGGAAACAGAACAAGGCGAATACCTCTTGTTTGAAAGTCTTTCTTACAAATTTGCACAATCCATAGCACAAGGGTTGGGGCAAAAGATGAAGGTACCAGTAACCGACTCGATAGCGGACAAACTTCGCAAAAGAAATATGACGAAAACGGTTCACAATTAGTGAGCCGTTTTTTTTGTTCAGCACGTAAGGATTGTAGGACCTATTAGCTATTCTGAACCTTTTCTCTTTTCAATCGATTTTCTAGGGCGATGAACATGGCAGCCATCCCCCAAATGGGTACGGCAGCTTTATCGGTATCGAGATAGTTGTTCAAGAAACCGTGGATGAAATAGGTAGACAAGGCCAAAACCATGTAGAAAATAAGCGTTTTGTATTCTTGATCCTCTGATGGCCAAGCAATGTAAAGCTTTATGCCTTTGTAAAAAAGGACGGAAACCAAGATCAAAACCGTAATCAAACCGGGAAAACCAGTTTCGGAGAGAGGCCCCAAATACTCGCTGTGTGCATTTCCCCCATCGCCAAAGTTGGTCGAAATAATGGTTAAATTATCCGGGTGCTGAAAGCGTGCGTACTCCATGGCGTAGGTTCCAGGGCCAAAGCCAAAAACAGGCTCTTGCATGAACATTTGCCAAGCACAATCCCAACGGGTCAAACGCTCTAGATTAGAAGCATCGGTAGTGACGTTCGTTGCACTTTGCAAACGCTCACCAAAATTTTCGGTGGTGTGTTCAGACTTATTTCTAGCCAATTCCATTTGCAATTGATCCCACCCAAAAAAGAGGATAGTCCCTAAGAACAAGGTGGTTCCCAGGAGGTAGGAAAAGGGAATTTTCAGTCGAATAATGACCCCAATTACCGCGGCCGCAAACACGCTCAACCAAGCCGCACGCGTATAAGAAAAATAGAGTGCAATTCCGATGACAACAATGATGGTTAAAAGAGCCGCCTGTGTCAATGGATTGTATTTTTTGCTGAGATACAAGCCCACACTCAACACAAAAGCAATGGCAACGATCGCCCCATAAATAGTGTGATCCTTGAAAAAAGGCCACATTACCCAGTGACTTTCCTTTTCCCCAAAGTTGTATTGCATGTGGTTGATCACTGTAAACAAACCAGCGATAGCCATGCCTGAAATGAAGAGCCAGATAAAGGTTCTGATATTCTTAGGTTTCGCAAAAACAACGCTTCCCATTAAGATCATAGGAACGATGAACCACAAGCGGGCGAGTAAAAATTTAAAGGATACGGTGACGTGTGTAGAGGCAATGGCGCTAATAAATAACCAAGCTAAGTACAGTGCCAAGGAGAGAACGATGGGGTGTTTCCATACATGAGTCGGAATGAAAGGCTTTCGGGTTTGCTGGTAGAAAATCAAAATCAGAAACCCGAAAAGAAGTGGCTCTGTTGGTAAGAACAGACCAAATCCGTCTGTCCATTCTTCGATATTCACACTGAGGGGAACCAATAATCCCAACATGAGGAATACTTCCTCGGTATAATATAGGGCAGCAAATACAGCGATGAGCCCAATTGAAGCCAGACTCAATACCGCTTGGTCGTTCCAAATCAAGTACCCACTCAGGGCAATGTATAAACTACTGAAAAGGAGGACGTATTTATTTTGCGCCCAAAAACTCATGCCTTGGCTTCGTTTCTTTTCAATTCAGCAATGCGGTCGCGAATCAACAAAACAAAGATGGTGAAGAAGAACGCTCCAAAAGTTCCTAAAAGAACCACGATTAGGCGCTTCGGTTTTGCTTTTTTATCAGCTTTTACGGCAGGTTCCACAACAAATTTGTGGTTAAACAAGGTGTTGGCATCCGATTCCGCTTGGTCGTAAGAGTTTTCGAATTCAGCGATTTTCATCAATTCTTCGTTACGCTCTCTTTCCAAACCGTCAAACAAGGCACCCCATTGCAAGTTCAAGTCAACCTTTTTCTTAAAGAATGTTCTATCTGCTTCGTTTTTGGCAGTAGTATAGGCTTGGAATAGATTGGCACGACCCTCAATTGAAACGACTCCCATTGCCGACAAGGTATCCAAACGGTACAAAATTTCATTTTTGTGCTGAATCAACATATCCTTCTTACGCTTGTTGATCTCGAAGGCCACCGTTGTTCTCTCTTTCACCATTTCGTTTTTAACCGTATCGATTAACTGTACAATGGTGTTTGCAATGTCAGCTGCTTTCTGTGGATCCTTATCCAAAACCTCAATGGCAATGGAACCGTAACGCGTGCGGTTGAACATTATGTGCTCTTCGTAACGCTTGTTCAATTTGTAATGCTTCTCCGGATCGGTAGTGTCGATGTCGTAGTTTTCGTACAAGTTAAACTGGTCAATCAAGCGATCTTTGATTTTCGAAGATTGAAGAATTTGAACCAATTGCTCGGCCTGTTCTTCCTCTCCAAAGTCCATGGCAGCTGCCTTCGCATTGCGTTGTTCGGAGAAAGATACCGTACTGGTAGCCGCAGGAAACACAATTGCTGTGGAGCGAAAAAGAGGTGTAAGTAGGAGCGAAATAACCAAGGAAACGACAGCTGCAATACCAGTTACCAAGACGATGACCTTGCGGCGATTCCAAATGAACTGTATGAGGTTTTGTCTTTCTTCTTTCAAGTCTATTTCTTGATTCGACATGTGCGTAATTTTTGTTGGGTAAAGTTAATCAAACGTTTTGTTCAAGCTGTGGCGATTCCACTTCGTTGTTCTGCATCTTTTTGAAGAAGGACAGCCATTCTCTGGGTTTCCATATTTGAAGAAGCAAAAGTGCCGCTACTGCAAAGGCAATTTGCGCCAAAATGGGATAGTTAGCAGTATCTATCAACAGCGATACACCTGTAAATAGGATAATCAAACCCATGAACTGAAGACTCATGGCGGTAAAGGCATTTTTACCGAAATATCGCCAGCACAACAGGTATTGAGTCAGGGAGATGAAAATTTGTGTAGCCAAGGTAGCCCATGCTGCTCCTTTTCCTCCGTAGGATGGGATGAGCCAATAGTTGAGCGCAAAATTCAAGACCAGGGAAAACAAAGCCAGTTGATTTAGTTTCTTCATTTCACCAAAGGCGGTAAGCATGGTAGAATTGATAATGGCCAAGGCAATGAACGAAAATGTGAGCATGAGGTATTTAAAAATCTCACCACTTTCTTGCAAATCTTTGTGATAGAGCCAAGACAAAATTTCTTCTGCGTGAAAAAAGCTAACCCAGGCCAGTAAAAGCGCACCTCCAACCAACAATTTGAGCGCAAGGGTAATGAGCTTCAAGTTTTCCAGTTTGTTGTGAATTTGAGAACTAAAAAGTGGCAACAACAAACCGGTAAAAAGCATGGAAAACATGAAAAAGGCATCCAAAATGCGATATCCCATGGCATAAAGTGCCACCTCCCTTTCTCCATCGTGGTGTAAAACAGCTAGCATGAAGGTATCTTGACGCGTGTACAACATCATCAAAAGAATCAGTAAGGCATAGGGCAGACTTTTTTTAACAATCGCAATGATGAACACCTTGTCCCATGCCCATTTGGGCTGTCCGATTTGACGAATCAATAGTCCATAAGCAATGAAGAAGGTGAGCAAGTAAGCGGCTGTCATGAGGTAGACAAACCACTCAATTTTAAATCCTTCTGGATGGATGAAAAACAAGGTACCACAGGTAAGAATGAGAATGCCACGATCCAATACACTCAAGAGAGCGTCCCAACGAAACAGTAAAAGTCCAGCAAAATGACTTCGGGCATAGGCTATCATGCCGATAATGAATTGATTGAACAAGAGAAACCCAAAAAGGTATTGTTCTTTCGGACTCATGTCGAGCAAGAAGGCAAAAGGAATGGTGATGACCAAATAGGCGGCAAAAATGGCGATTCGGAAGGACAGTACCTTGCCTATGTATCGCGCTGCCAGGTGGGGATATTGAGCTATATTTTTAGTTGTAAAATTATTGATGCCCAAATCCAAAATGATGTTGAAAAACACAGTCAAATTCAGCAAGACATAAAACATCCCATAATCCTCTGCGGGAACGCGATTTTGAACGCCGGCATCTATCCAAAATAAGGAAACAGGCTTGACCAAGAGGTTCAACACCAAAACAAGAGCCAGATTCGAGACAAATTTGCGTTGCATGCCTAGACTTAACGAGCTTTTATTGGATTAATTGGCTGTGAAGATAAAATTTTGATGGGTGTGCTTGGCGGGGTCAAACTTTTGCAATTTTCCACCACTAACAATCTGAACGGAATACCCCATTTCTTGCAGGTAGGAGAAACACTTTTGGCGATTTTCATTGTCCCACAATTCCAGATACAAAACGGGCTTGCTTTCTGTCAAAATTTGGGAAGCACCAAGCAAGGCTTCATATTCGTAGTTTTCGACGTCCATTTTGATACCGAGCACTTTGCGGCCTTCTGCTATTTGATCCAAGGTAGTCATGGCCACCTGAACCTCTTCGCCCTCATTCCATTCGGTTATTTCGTCACATTTAACGTGGCTCAGACCCTGCATTTTTGTTTTGCCATTATTGGGCAAAATCATTGTTACACTGCCTTCTTCGCGACCAACCGCGCTGGGAATAATTTCTACATTTTTCCAACCGTACTTGCTCTTCAGCTGATTCAAAACATACAAATTATCGGGCATGGGTTCGATGGCCAAAATGGGATTTTGCGGAAAATTGGAGCTCAAGTGTGCTGTCATTATCCCAATGTTGGCCCCAACATCCAAAATGACGCCTTCACCCTTGGCAATTTCACCCACGAAATGAAAAAAATCGCCTTCCTTTCTGTCTCTTTTCAAGGTCTTGATCTTCCATTGCGAGAAAAGCAAAAGATACATCTGGAAACCCAGAAGTTGCTGAAGAATGTATTTAATGGCGTTTTTCACAGTTGGCAAAGATAGCTTTATCCTTTCGTTGCACAATGATACAAATTCCTAGTTCGAAAAGACCCGTGCTCCCTCGGTGCAATTCTTGCAAATATCGATCTTCTCGCGACCGGTAAAAATTGCATTTCGAAAGTTTTGATACGGTTTAGAATGCCAAATTTCTTTGAAATTTTGCGAATTTAAAGAGCCAAGAACGTGTTGGGCATCCTTGTCGAAACAACAGGGAACCACCTTTCCGTCCCAGGTGAGAACCGTTCCAGACCACATGCGCCAGCATTGATTTTTGAGTCGGTGCTTCAAGCGAAATTGACCGTCCTTTCCTTTTCGATAACGGCTGTACTTTTCATTTTCTGGCATCAAGGGGTTGCCATTCGCGTAGTCGTATAATTGGGCAGTTTTGAGTCGAACTTCATCTACTTCGTATTCGCGAGCCAAGCGGAATAGTTCGTCGATTTCGTGTTCGTTGGGTTTCACAACCAAGAATTGCCAAACCAGATGAGGACCCTTTTTCAGTCGTTTTTTGGAGGCTACCATCCACTTCGTAGCATCCAGCACTTTTTGCAACTTGCCGTTGACCCGATATTGCTCATAGGTATCTTGGCGGATGCCGTCTATGGACAAGATGAGTTGACCCAGTCCACTTTCGCAAATTTCAGTTGATTTTTGCGCATCAATGAAATGACCATTCGATGAAGTTGAAGTAAAAATACGGTACGTGTTGGCCTCACGAATTAAATCCAAAAACTGAGGATGTAAAAAGGGTTCGCCTTGAAAGTAGTAATTGATGTAAGTAAGGTGTTTGGACAGGTCCTTGAGCCACAGTTGATGATTCGCCAAGTCAATTTTTCCTGTAGGACGCGTAAAGGCCTTGAGTCCACTCGGGCATTCAGGACAACCTAAGTTGCAAGCCGTAGTAGGTTCAATGGTAATGCCAAAAGGCAAACCCCAGATTGGACTGCGGTGAGAAATCTTTTTCAAAACATAGGATGCTCTTAACAACATCAAATTCAGCAGCTTGCGAACTGTGAAACTCCGTAGAATAGACCGTTGATACGAAAAAAGCATGTTGTAAATGTAACTATGTTGGTTCAGAAGAGTCCTATGTTGAAAATAGAATATTTGTATGTAGTGAAGAAAGGCACAGTTGTTGTCTATTTTCCAATTTTGTGTTTAAACTTGCTCTATGAAGAATCTCTATCTATTCTTAATCGCACTATTCCTCATCTTGGTTCAACCTGTTCTCAATGCGCAATCCTCTGTTCAAATCATTGATGGGCAAACCAAAGAAAGCATCCCCTTTGTGAAAATATACCCACTCAACGATAGCCCACTTTTGGCAGATATCGACGGACGTTTTGCTTGGAAACCTTCTTGGACAGAAGTAAAATTGAGTTATGCGGGATATGCTGACACTACCTACGTTTACGATCCTGAGGTAAGTGTCCTCAAAATGGAAGCACGCGTGCAAACGATAGAAGAAGTAACGGCGGTGGCGGGAGAAAATCCAGCCCATCGCATCATGGACCTGGTGATCGCCAATAGAAAGAAAAACAACCCCTTGGACAACGATGCTTTTCGATACAAAAGCTACACCAAGTTCGTTACAGAAGTAGATGAGGAGATCTTATCAGCCATATCAGATACTACCACCGACACCAGTTTGATCAGCGCAAGAGAATTCATCTCCAGCACCAATCTTTTCATGATAGAAACCAGTAGCATTCGCACCTTTGTTCCTCCATCCAGAGATAAGGAAGAGATTGTTGCCTACAAAGTTTCGGGATTTAAGGATCCCATGTTTGCGACTGTAGCTCAAGAAATGCAGTCGTTTAGCTTTTACGAAAATCAATTCAATATACTTGGTAAAACCTACATCAATCCCATCGCTTTTGGGGGAACCCGTCGTTACCTTTTCATCTTGGAAGACACGACTTATTCGGGCACCGACACGATTTTTCACATCCGTTATCGCCCAAGAAAGGGGAAGAGTTTTGATGGATTAAAAGGAGTACTTTACATCAATAGTTTTGGTTATGCCGTTGAACGAGTTACAGCCGAACCCGCCGAAAGAGATGCAGCAGATGCGAGAGTGACCATCATTCAAGAGTACCAACTCTTGGATCGCAAGAAGTGGTTTCCCGCGAAATTGAGTTCTGAAATTGAATTTCCATTTATATCGGTTACGATTGCAGATTCGGCTGTTCGGGTCGTTTCTAAATCCAATACCTATATCGATTCGGTGATGGTCAATCCAGAAAAGGTGAAGAGGTTGTACTTCGACAATGCCAATGTAATCATTCAATCTGGAGCCGAAAACACACAAGACTCTACTTGGAACCAATTGCGGAAATACGAACTCACCGAAAAGGAAAAAAACACCTACCAGGTGATTGACAGCGTGAGCAAGGAAAATCATTTTGAGCGCTACCTCTATGCAATGAAGGTGCTTTCCACGGGAAAAATTCCGCTGAAATGGTTCAACTCCGATTTGACGCGACTTTTTGGCTATAATCAGTACGAAGGATTTCGTTTGGGAGCCGGACTGGAGACTTCCGAACGCCTCTTCAAACCCGCATCCATTGGAGGTTACTTTGCCTATGGTTTTCAAGATAAGGCATGGAAGTGGGGAGGAAATCTGGACGTGAACTTGTATCGTAAAAAGAGCTTGAAATTAAGCTTGAACTACATGGATGATGTGGAAGAAAGGGGAGCTAGACCTTATGTTAAAGACATGAAAGGCTATACTTCATCGTCGCAATTGAGAAGCATTTATGTTGCCTATATGGATCGATATAGGCGAGCAAGTGCAGAGCTTTCGGGCTATCTTACAAGCAATTTCAGATTGGGATTCCTTGGTGGCTACGAAAGAGTTCAGTTCCTGCAAAATTATCAGTATCAGTTGTTTCAAGGGGAGCAACAACCCAATGCGATTGCACAATATCAAGGGTTGGACAATTTTTATCTCACCGGAAGCGTAACGTGGAGCATAGGTGAAAAAGTCATGATGTTGGGCAACACTAGGGTTTCTAAAGGAACCAAATGGCCAACCATCTTTTTGTCGGCTACGAAAGGTCTGCCCAATGTGTACGACAGCCAGCTGGAGTACTGGCGCTTTTATGGTGAGATTTTCCAAAAAGTAAGTGTTCGAGGAGTAGGGAAATGGAGTTTTACCCTTTCTGCAGGAGCCACCATGGGCAATACGCCACTTGCCTACACACAAGGTATCTTCAATTCCAGAACGAGAGGGTCTAAGGTGAACTTGAGTATTGCCAATACCTTCGAAACCATTGCCAATACAGGTTATTTTTTCAAGGAGCAAGTAGCTCTCTTTACGCGCTTCGACTTCAATGAATGGAAAAAGTACAAGAAGTTTAGACCGCAAATTTCCCTCCATCACGCCGTAGGATTTGGCACTCCAGTTTCACTCGCTTCTACCGTGTGGGATAGACCTGTTCAAGATTTGAGAAAGGGGTATTACGAGGTGGGAATACTATTCAATCAGTTGCTGCTGAAGAACTATGGGGTCGGTGTATTTTACAATTATGGACCTTATAGTCAGCCAGATGCCTTGCAAAATATCTGTGTGA
>JAOASF010000080.1 GCA_025210175.1 Crocinitomicaceae bacterium
ATAGTTATCCCATTTATCATTCTTTCAGCGCCGGTTTTATCCCAGAAACAAAAGCCAAAAAATTATTCTCGTTTTGATGAGAGAAAGGCTCACTTCGGTTTTATGTTGGGAATCAATACGGCTGATTTTTCGGTGTACCAACAAGTGGACGCCTATGCCAAATATGGTTTGATTTCTCTTGAAAATGTCTCCCAGCCTGGAGGACAACTGGGGATTGTTACCACACTGGCACTTTGGTCACCTACCATTCGTTTGCGTTTGATTCCTACGCTTTCTTTTCAAGAACGCGTATTGAACTATACGTTTATAGATCCCGAAGATCCAAAAGAAACCATCTTCAACGAGCAACGCATTGGGTCAACCAATTTGGACTTTCCTTTGATGTTTCAGTTTCGCACAACCCGTCATAACAATTTTGCAACCTATGTGTTGGGTGGAGCTCAGTATTCCTTGGATTTACAGAGTCAGGAGTTGAAGGCTCAGTCTTTTACCAATCCTTTTGTGAAAATAAAAAGAGACGATTTTCAAGTTCAAGCTGGAGTTGGCGTCGAGTTTTTTGCCCCGTATTTTAAGTTTGGTATGGAACTCAAGTTTTCACACGGAGTCATCAATTCATTTGTTCAAGACAATACGGTTGTTTCCCGACCAATTGACCTCATGTATAACCGTGTTTGGTGGCTTTCCTTTATTTTTGAGGGCTAATTCATTTCATGGAAGAAATCGTTCAAATTCAACTGCCGCCAGAAGAGGTGGCCAACGATGCTTACATTCGCTCGCAATTGGAGCGCAAAATCGGTCGCAATAATTTCTCATTTTTCTGGAAAAAAAGAAGCATCGATGCACGCAAGCGAAACATTTTAATCAATGCAACCTTTACCATCCTTCCCGAAGGTAAACAACCAGAGAAGAAAATCTTTTTTCAAGCACAAGCACTCGGTTCTCAAACGGTACACATTATAGGAGCAGGTCCTGCTGGACTATTTGCGGCTCTTCGTTGTCTGGAACTGGGAATCAAACCCATTGTTTGGGAAAGAGGCAAGGATGTTCGAGCAAGAAGACGTGACTTAGCAGACATCAATAAAAAGCAGGTGGTTAATCCAGAATCGAATTATTGCTTCGGTGAAGGAGGAGCAGGTACTTATTCGGACGGTAAACTCTACACCCGAAGCAAGAAAAGAGGAGACGTAGAAAAATCACTTGGAATATTCGTGCAATTTGGAGCTGAGGCAGATATTCAAATTGATGCCCATCCTCATATCGGCACAAACAAATTGCCGAAAATAATTGTGGCAATGCGAGAGGAAATCATCAAACAAGGTGGTGAGGTGCTTTTTGATACCAAATTGACAGATTTAAGAATCGAAAAAGGAAGAATTGAAGAGATTCAGAAAAATGATACGGAATGGGAAAAGGTAGATCAAGTCATTCTCGCAACTGGACATTCCGCACGTGATATTTTTGAGCTCCTACATGCCAGAAAAGTATTGCTCTATCCAAAACCTTTTGCACTGGGTGTTCGTGTTGAACATCGACAAGAATACATCGATAAAATGCAGTATCACGGACGCGTGAATGATGAATTTTTACCTCCGGCGTCCTATAGTTTGGTAACCCAAGTAGAGGACAAGGGAGTCTTTTCTTTTTGTATGTGTCCGGGAGGAATCATTGCACCCTGTGCCACAGAAAATGGAGAGGTGGTAACCAATGGATGGTCCCCGTCTAAACGCAACAACCCGTACAGTAACAGTGGAATTGTAGTGGCAATTTCGCCAGAAGATTTTGACAATCCGGAGGATCCCTTTGTCTGTTTGGATTTTCAGAAAAAAGTGGAGAAAGCTTGCTGGGAGGCAGCTGGAAAAAGCCAAAAGGTACCTGCTCAATGTCTGAAGGATTTTGTTGACGGTAAGGTTTCAAAATCCTTTCCGCGAAGTTCGTATCAGCCTGGAATCGTATCGGTTGACTTAAACAAAGTGCTACCTGACCTAGTGGCGAAGCGTTTGAAAAAAGCCTTTTTGGATTTCGACAAGAAGATGAAGGGATTTGTGACCAATGATGCCGTGTTGCACGCCCCTGAATCGCGAACCTCAAGCCCAGTTCAGATACCAAGAGAAAGAGAAACCTTTCAACATCCACAATTGACTAACTTATACCCTTGTGCAGAAGGTGCGGGCTATGCCGGTGGAATTATTTCAGCTGCGATAGATGGTATGAACTGCGTGGACGCGATTCAATCAAAAATTTCGGGCGAACTCGGATAAAAGAATACTGGTTGCAACACCTACATTTAACGACTCGGCACTTCCAAAGCGAGGAATGGTCAATTGGTGGGTGATAAACCTTTCCAAATTCGGGCGAATGCCCTTGCCTTCGTTGCCCATGATCAGTATGGCAGGAGAGGTCAATTTTTGTTGATAGACATTTTCACCCTCCAGATAAGCACCATAAACAGGAAAAGAGGAGGAATCTAGAAAAGTTTCTAAGTTTTTATAGGCAACGGGTACGCGAAAAATGGACCCCATAGAAGCTTGAATCACCTTTTCGTTTTGAATGTCGACTGTATCCTCAGAGCAAATAATAGCATCAATTCCAAACCAATCTGCTGCCCGTAAAATTGTTCCCATATTTCCAGGGTCTTGGATGCCGTCTAACACGAGAATGAACTCTTCCTTTGTTGGCTTTAAATCAAAATTATGAACAACGGCAATTAACTTATTCGGCGTATTGAAAGCGGATAATTGCTCCATTTCCGTTTTGGTACAAAAGGTGACAGAGAGATGAGAATTGTGAAAATCAAACTCTTTCGAACAAAACACTTCAACAATCAAATCCGGTTTTTGAGCACACAATTCAAGAACCATTTTTTCACCTTCAACGATGAACATTTGGTGTTCTTTGCGGAACTTTTTCTGACGAAGCGAACGAACGAATTTTAGTTTGTTTTTAGACAAGGATTCCACAGCTCTATTTTGTTATTTTTGTTCTAATTTCTGTAAGTGACAAAGCGCAAATCTACATATATTCTACTCCTAAGCCTATTTCTTTTAGGAAGTTGTCATATTACCCAAAATGTACCTGAGGGACAGTATTGGATTAAGAAAAATAAAATAGTCGTTGAAAAAAACGATTCAGATGACGCGAAGTTGAATGAAGACGATTTGGAAGAAATAATTCGACAGCAGGAGAATTATAAAAGTTTAGGTTTTCGATTCAAACTCCGATTCTACAATGCAGTTGACTCAACCAAAGTGGCTCAAAAACGCATTCGAAAAAATGAAAAACTGGACCGAATCAATGCAGAAAGAAGAGAAAAGGAGGCACGCATTAACGAAAGGAGAATAGCCGCCGCAAGAGCAAATGGCGATTCCTTGTACACCAAGAAAATTATTCCACTCAAAGACACCTTGAATCCTCGTCTCTTTTTGCGCGAATGGTTGAAGTACAAATACGGCGAACCACCTGTGATATTGGATACAGCACTGTTCAACAAAACCATCGAACAACATCGAAATTACCTGCGCAAAAAAGGGTATTACTACGGCGAAAATTTCGGTGAGATCACCTATAAAAAACGAAAAAGAGCCATAGTTACCTACCATTTGAAGTCAGGTCCTCGTTATTACATCGACAGTGTTTATTTGGAGGGACCAAACGAACGAGTGAAAAACTCCTACAATGCCTATTTGCAGGTGGGTAGGTTAGATTCTTTGATAGGAGTACCCTTTGATCGAGATATTTTGGACGATTACCGAGAAACGGCTTCCAAGTGTTTTAGAGACGATGCCTATTATGGGTTGAGTTCTAAGCACATATCTTACATTGCCGACACCAATGCAACGACGATGAAAGTTACGCTCGGTATTGTTTTTTCGGATAGGGTGAAAATGTCGGACAACATGCGCGATACCCTCGAGGTAATTCCTTTCAAAACTACTTACGTTCGTGACGTTTACTTCCATATTTCGGATACCACCTATATGACGGAGTCGTACATGCAACAGGTGCGCGAACTGGGATTGCAGCCCTTCAAAGGCCAGTATTTACAGACCCTGGACACTACTTTGTATGCCGAATTGACACTTCGAAAGTCTAACGAACTTGATGAAAAGCGAATTGCGACCTTTTTATACAACGGGGAGTTATTCATTGACCCAGCCGTTCTCGAAAGTCAGAACTACTTGGAGAAATCACATGTGTACAAAGAGTATTACATCGACAGAAGTTACTCCAGATTAATGCAGTTGGGACTTTTCCAAGTCATCAAACCAACCATAGTGGAGGTGGAGGGCACCAACTTAATAGATGTTCATTATTATCTCATTCCGAGTAGCAAACAAAGCTTCGGTTTTGAGCCACGTGCCACAAATTCCAATGGTTTCTTAGGTGTGAGTGCATCAGTTAATTACATCAATAAGAATCTTTTTGGTGGCGCTCAGAAATTGACTTTGGCATTTTCAGGAGGTTTTGAGTCGCAACCGCCTGTATTCGACCCGAACCAGGAAGACGGGTTGATTGAACAGACCAATACTTCCTTCAATACCTTTGAGATCGGGCCCAGTTTTCAATTGGAATTACCCGGTTTGTTTCCGACCAAATTAACGGCCTTATCCAAGCGTCACCGACCGAAAACAGTCATCTCGGCGGCATTTAACTTCCAGCGACGAGCAGAATTTTCTCGCAATACATTTCAAGCCAATTACATGTGGAAAATGTATGTGAGCAAAACGCAGGTGTTTCAATACGGTTTGCCCTTGCTTTCGGTATTGAAGTACGTCAATATTTCCAAGGCTTCCTTTTTTGATGCGCAAATCAATAGTTTGAACGATTTATTCTTGAGAAATGCTTATTCAGATCAGTTGATTTGGGAGGATTTTAAATTTGTGATAGAGTACAACAACAAGGATAGAGATCGCAAAGTAACACAGTTCTTGACTTACTACAACGGTTCATTTGACGCAGCAGGTAATTTTATTTCTTCATTTCAAGCTTATCAAGACACGAACGATTTTGGTCGATACCAAATCTTTGGGGTGCCCTATTCGCGATTTGTTAGAGTCGACAATGACTTTATCGTTTCTTATCCTTTCAATAAAAAGTCCAGTATACACTACCGCGCACTTGCTGGTGCAGGTATAACGACCGGAAACAAGGAGACGTCACTGCCTTTCGATTACAGTTTTTATGCTGGTGGATCTAACGACAACAGGGGATGGCGGGCTAGAACCTTGGGTCCAGGAGGATACAAGTACATTCTGGATACCAATAGGACGTTGACCCAAATTGGAGATGTTCGTCTTTCTACCTCTCTCGAATATCGATTTTCATTAGGGCCTACCTTGAAAATGGCTCTGTTTATGGATGCGGGAAACATCTGGACGTACAAAGAGGATGTTAACCGTCCAGGAAGCCAATTTACCAGCGATTGGATCAATCAAATAGCTTACTCTGGAGGGTTTGGTTTCCGCTTCGATTTGGATTTCTTCATTGTCCGTTTGGACTTTGGTTTGAAGCTGAACAACCACACCTTGCCTCAAGGTTCGAAATGGGTTTGGCAATCGCGAGATGCGTTTAATCAAGAGTTGATCGATACCTTTGGGTCAGAACAGGAAGTCAACCGTTTGCGCCAGGAAAACAAAATTCCTAATCCCTTCAACATGCAATTCCATTTTGCCATCGGTTACCCGTTTTAATCGGATTAACTTGCTGGTTTTGTGGTTGGTACAAATATTGTCCCAGCTTTGTCTTTTCAAAAAGATGGATTTCTACTAGTGCTTTTCCGTTGAAATTCCGATTTTCATGGCTTGTTTATATGGTTATGAAATTACTGACAACTTTTAGCTATTTAACCTTGATGGAATAAGGAGCAAGATTCATTAAGATGCTCTAATTGAACTTGATGTGTTGATCAGAAAAGGTCAACCTAACTTTATTTTTCCAAAAATGTTAAAACCACAAATACTTGCGCTTTACCTTGCAATAAGCACCGCCATTTCAATGTCCTTCGCTCAAAAATGGGACTATACCATGGGGGTGGAAGAACTCAACAAGGAGTTGATTCAGGATGATCCTGATTCTCCCAATAACCTTTTGTATTATTTCACCAAGAACCGTGATCAGTTAAAGGATCTCGACGAAAATGATTATGTGAACTATCTAAAGTTCGTTCAGTCCAAAATGGAAGAAGGAAAAAAAGGGGAAGAAAAACTCCTTTTTCTACTGGCCGAAGAATTTCAAAAAAGAGGGAAGTACCTAGATGCATATCCGTTGTTATACAAGCTTGGGAATAAGATAAAAGGTAGGGAAGAGGAGTTTCCGTTTTTGTTCAATTATTACGGCGTTCTAGGCGTTTCCTACTACAATTTTCAACGCTTTCCGAAGGCCATCGAGGCTTTTGAAAAAGCGCTTCGAATTGATTCTATTGGTGGTGACCGGAAGATTCACATATACAACACCATGGGCTTGGTTTACAAAAGACAATACGAGTTGAAGGAGGCCGAGAATAGTTTTACTACGGCTTTCAAGCTTGCAGAAGAATACAAGAAAGAGGAATGGAAGGGAGTTATTTCAGGCAATCTCGGTGTTTTGTACATGATGCAGGGAAAGAATGAATTGGCCCAAAATAGAATTCAGTTTGATTACGAATATTCGGTTAAAACGCACCAATATGCCAGCGCTATTAAAGCCTTGACCTTGTTGATCAAGATTCAATTAGATAAAGGAGATTTAACGGGTGTGGAAAAAAAGCTTCAAGAAGTTGAGTTCATGTTAGAAGAGGACAGTTCCATCGGGTCACGCTTAAGTTACTTGGAAGTATTGACGCTTTATTACGAAAAATCCAATCGTTATGAACATGCACTCGAGACTTTTCGGGTCTATAAAAAGTTGGAAGATAGCTTGGAAAAGGAAAGGGATTTGTTTCACATGGAGAACATTGAATTTCAGTATGAATTCGATAACAAGCAAATTCAGTTGCGCATCTTGGAACAGGAAAAAAGATCCGACCAAATTCAGTTTATCCTTCTGATTTTTATCATTTTAACAGTGTCTATAGTTACCCTGTATTTTGTTCAAAAACTCAGCAACAAGCGTAAAAGAGAAAAAGAACTGCTGCGTTTGAAAAATTCTAAAATGGAAAAGGAATTGGAGCGAACAAGAGGTGAATTGTTTACTGTGATTCAAAACCTTATGTTAAAAAATGACTCTGTTCGCGAACTGACGGAGGAACTGGAGAAGGTGGCTAGTAAGAAAACAGCTGAGGAAAATGTAGAAAATGAAAAGCTGACGGAAAAATTACAGTCTTTTACCCTTCTCACGGAAGAAAACTGGATCGAATTCAAACGACTATTTGAAAAACTCCACCCGGGCTTTTTTGATTATTTCTTAAACAAGCACGAGGACATAACGAATGCAGAAATTAGATTGGCAGCCCTGATAAAGTTGGATATGGAAATTGTGGAAATGGCAAAAACTTTAGGCATTAGTCCCGATAGTGTGCGCAGAACCAATTTGCGACTCCGACGAAAATTAGGAATAGATGATCAGAAAGAATTGCAGCAACTTATTCGTTCCGTTTCTTGATTTAAGTATTTGTAATAGAGGTTTTTAGCTTGTCCGACCTTTGTCGGGTTTTTCCGACAAAATTTCATAGACGTTCTCGTAATTTGGGCTCACTCAATGATACGTTATGAAATTAAAACAACTATTAAATTACGCTTTACTTCGACCTCGAGTATCACGAGTAGCTCTAGCTAGTCTTATGTTTGCCGCTTATTCTGCAAACGCTCAAACGGTCGATATTACTGTAGGTACTGGAACGTCAACGACCTCTTCTGTACCTATTTATTCCTGTTATGGATACACTTACTCTCAGCAAATTTATACCGCTGCCGATTTACAAGCTGCTGGTTTTACAGCCGGAGCGACTTTTACCAATTTGAGATTCTTCTATGCCGGTGGGCCAACCAACAATAGTACGGATTGGACGGTTTATATGGGGAATACCAATAGAACGGCTTTTGGAAGTAATACCGATTGGGAAGCTGTAGCCAATTTGCAGCAAGTTTATTCCGGTATTGTTACCTACCCAGGTTCCAATAACTGGATGGATTTGACCCTTTCGAATACTTTCCATTGGGATGGAGTGAGCAATTTGATTATTGCTGTAGACGAGAATCAATCGGGGTACAACTGTAGTATAAACTGGAGAATGACCACCACAACCAGCAATGCGGCTATTTATTACAGAAGTGATGGAACCAATCCCGATCCACAAAGTCCACAAAGTGCGACAGGAAGGTTGGATTATGTGCCGAACATCCAATTGGCTGGTAGTTTGGACCCTGCATGTTCAGGAACTCCACCGTCTCCAACTATTTCAGTAAATCCTGGTAACACAATCTGTGTAATGGAAGATTTTTCGGTGTCTGGAACGCCTATCGCCAATAGTGGATTGAGCTACCAATGGCAACACGAAATTTCGGGTACGTGGACGGATATTGCTGGTGAAACTGCACTCACATACAATAACAGCGGAATCACTGCCAATACCAATTACCGTTTGAATGTAACATGTACCAACTCCATGCAAACGTCGTCAAGTACTCCGATTAGCATGACGGTAAATCCTTTGCCGAATGTTACGGTTAATGCAGACGCCACATCAATTTGTCCAGGAGATGTCGCTTCTTTAACGGCTTCAGGAGCTCAAGATTATTTGTGGACACCCAACACTAACTTGAGCGCAAACAATACCGCTTCGGTTTTTGCAGGGCCAACCACATCAACCACATATACGGTAACTGGTACAGATGCAAACGGTTGTTCAAATACAGCGACTTCTCGCGTTGTTCCCAATGCAGAAGTTTCAGCAGATTTACAAATTACACCCAATGAAATTTGTTCAGCAGGTTCCAATGTTTCAGTATTGTTCGATGACGTTCCTGCCAACTCGAATGGAGCAAACTGGGAATACCGAATCTTAGGACCAGATGGAACTACAGTGATTCAAAACTGGAACATTACCAATTCGTATGATTTTGTTCCGGCTCAAGATTCCATTTATGGGTACTTCTACCAGTTGCGCAACATTGCTTGTCCTGGTGACTACATCGATTCTATTCCTTTTGAAATATTGGTAGGTTTCGGTGCTGATGTGTCTGTTGAAAATTACAATTGCAACAATCTAGGTGGGTCTATTTTATTGGAAAATGTGTTCGGACAACAAGGTTTGGATTCTATTTATTCCAATTCGTTGAATGCTGTGACTGCTGATATGGCCTTGGCAGGAAGTGCCAATATTACTGGAGGAAGAGCTGTACTTACGGCTTCTCAAACAAGCATCAATGGTTCAATGAAAATTACGGTTCCTAACTTCCAAGCAGGGTTTAACAATGCTTTGAATGTTTCTTTCTTGTTGACAATGGATCAACCCATCAACAATTATGGTACAGGTGGAGCAGATGGTTTAGCGTATTGTTTTTCGAACGATGCCAATCAAGGTGCTAACATGCCAAATGGTTCAGGTTCTAAATTGCGCTTGGTATTCGATGCGGCAGATAATTCACCAAATACACGTGGAATTTACTTGGTGTACGGAAACACAGGTACGGGTAATTTGAACCCTACTGCTGCTACAACTTTGGCGTATTCAAGCAACTATACTTCGTGGAAATTGAAAACTGATGTTCCTGTAGAGATGAACATTGACATCATGGGAAGAGTGAGTGTAACCGTGGACGGCATCCTTATTTTTGACAAAGTACAATTGCCTGCCTCTTATCAAACAGAAGATGTTTCTACATGGACCCATTTCTTTTCTGCGGGTACAGGGGGAGATGCTCTTCGCCAGGCAGTTTCTAATTTCCAATTGTCGGCCAATACCATTTATGTAGGTGTATCGGCTGCAGGAGGAAGTACTCCAGTAACGTGGAACCAATCGGCTGAAATCAACAATTTGCTTCCAGGAACTTATATGGTTTGGTTATCTAAATCAAACGATTTGAACTGTTCTCGCAATATTGCAACTGTTACTATAGGCAATGACAATCCACAAGTAAACCTAGGGCCAGATACGACCATTTGCCAAGGAGAAACGTTGGTTTTGGATGCTGGTAATCCAGGGGCTAGTTACACATGGAGCAATTCGAATGTTGTAACTCAAACGTACACCGTTACCAATTCAGGAAACTACGTGGCATACGTTACAGGTGCCAACGGTTGTGTAGGTGTATCCTCAATCAATGTAACTGTAAAACCAGCTCCTTCAGCTAGTTCCATTCATATGCAAGGGATATACCCGAACATGAATTTCACGGTCTTGAATCCGCAAAATACGACAAGCTATGCCTGGGATTTTGGAGATGGAGTAACTCTAGCAAATGGTCCTGCATCGGTATCCCATACGTATTGGACTACAGGGAACTTTGTAGTTACGGCAACCTTGTCCAATGAATGTGGAGATACAGATGTTTCTCAGAACTTCCAAGTAGACAACAATGCTGGTTTGGAAGAGTTGAATGCGGCCAACTTTGTCGTATTCCCGAACCCAACAAGTACGCATTTCACTGTTCAAACAAAAGTGGAAGAGAAATTTGAGTTGAAAGTATACGATGCAGCAGGTTCTTTGATTTTCCAACAAAGGGATAATCAGAAAGCAGCAGATATTTCAGTGGATCAATGGGAAGCTGGAATCTATTTTGTTCATGTGATAACAAATGGACAAACAAGTGTAGGGAAAGTAACCGTTAGGTAGTTTCATATAAACAATCAGAAAGAAGGGGAGCGCAAGTTCCCCTTTTTGAAGTTTTAAATGGTCGCCAAAATGCAAAGTTTTATAAAGAAAGCAGGGTTTTTTGTTGTTTTTTTCACGGGGATTCAGGCGAATTCACTGCTGGGGCAATGCTCCAGTCCTGTTCCTTTTTTGGGAAACGACACCACCATCTGTCAAGGGCAGAATATTCAAGTTACACCTGGAGTATATGATTCCTATCTCTGGGATAACAACTCCACAAGTTCTTTTCGAACTCTTTTTGCAGCAGGTACCTATTGGGTGCGCGTAGGCACAGTTGGGGCTAACCTTATAACGAATGGTGATTTTGAACAAGGTGCAACAGGTTTTACAACCGATTATTCGCCAGGTACAGGCGGGAGCTATGGTTTGCTATCAAATGAAGGAACCTATGCCGTTTCCAATTCTCCTTCGGCTGTACACAATAACTTTTCCAATTGTAGCGATCACACACCTGCTCCGGGTACACAGATGCTGATCGTAAATGGGTCTAACCAACCCAATACCAATGTATGGTGTCAAACGGTGGCAGTGAACCCAAATACGGATTACCAATTTGGGTTTTGGACGGCATCGGCACTAACCAATAGCAATGTGGCTCAATTGCAATTCGAGATCAATGGCGGAATAATCGGAAATATTATCTCGCCGAGTCCCTCAGGTTGTCAATGGTCGCATTTCGCACAGACGTGGAATTCTGGTATCAATGTAAGTGCTGAACTTTGCATCATCAACCAAAATACGGGTGCTTCTGGTAACGACTTTATGCTCGACGACATCCGTTTTTCGCCTCTTTGCTTTCAGTCGGATACCATCGTGTTAGCCACAACTCCCACGCCCCAAATTTCGGTTACGCCAAACGATACCATTTGCCTAGGCGATTCATCTATTTTGGTAGCTTCTAGTTCTACTTCAGGAATGAGTTATACATGGAACCCTGGAATGGTTACAAGCGATAGTTTAATCGCTCATCCAACAACCACCTCCGTTTATTCTGTCCAAGGTACTTCGCCAGAAGGTTGTCAGTCCAACTTGGTGTCGCGCACCATCACTGTGTTGCCTGTTCCATCTGTGAACATTCTAGGTCCTGATACCATTTGCGAAGGAAATGAAGTCATATTAGTAGGTCAACCGTCTTCAATGGGGATGATCTTTACATGGCAGCCCAATCTGTCTAGCACGGATGTATTGACCGATACACCAACGCAAAACACCCGCTACATAGCTCAGGTGACCAATGGTAACGGATGTTCGGGCTACGATACCTTGGACCTAACGGTTTTGCCAAAGTTGGAAGTAGATATCCTTGGAGACAGCATTTTCTGTGATGGAGATTCGGCCTTGTATTTTGCCGTGTCCAATTATACTAGTGTGAATCATCAATGGAACAACGGCGTTCAAAACGATAGTACATGGCAGTATTTGGCTTATCAAAATCCAATCGTGGTGACCAGCCAATATCAAAATTGTCCCGCTGTTACCGACACCTTGCAACTTATCATGAAACCCAGACCACAGGTAGTGGGGCCTGCGGATCAATTGGCTTGTTCCGGTGAAGAATTGCAACTATCTCTTTCCACCAATCCAGCCGATGCGTCTATTTTTTGGTTGAATCCTTCTGCCATGGGTTCTCCCTTGGTTTTTGTTCCCGAACAGACGGATTACGTTTATTTCTATGCAAGCAAAGATGGGTGTTATTCCGATTTGGATTCAGTACTTGTGCAAGTTCAGTTTGGTTGCGACTTGCAAATGCCCAATGTTTTTTCACCCAATAGCGATGGAAGCAATGAGTATTTTCAATTGAAGAACCATCAAGGAATTCAAAGTTTACATATCGTAATCGTCAACCGATGGGGGCAGACGGTTGCTGAATTTAACGACCCCGATTTTAAATGGGATGGAACGGATAAAAACGGGAAATCCCTACATGCAGGTACTTACTTTTATGTGCTCTCTGCGGTTAATTTTTCAGGAGAAGACATGAAACTGCAGGGAGATGTGACCCTTATACGTTAGTTAGTCTTCCAGGATATTGAGGTTAGCAAAGCGCAACAAAAGCGTTTTGCTGCCGTGTCCTGGGAAAAAGATCTTCGCTTTTTTATCCTGACCGCTTCCTTCTAAACCGATTACTTTTCCCTTACCAAAGCGATCGTGTTCTACGTTGTATCCCACTTTAATGTCTAAATCCGACGAGCCTTTTTTACCACTGGATCCATTGGAAGGAGAGGATGCCGGTTTGGCTCCTGCTGTGTTCACTCTTGAAAAGTTGCCCATAGGTTTGTTCAACCCACCAGAAAAAGGTCGATCGAAATTAGAAGACAAAGAACGTCCTCCAGGTCTCGGAGTATTCTCAAACTCCAGATAATCGACATCGATTTCGTTGATGAATCGAGAGGGTTCAGAAGTGTTCAATTGTCCCCAAACAAAGCGCGATGTGGCATACGAAAGGGTGCACGTTTCCTTGGCGCGGGTAACGGCTACGTAAAACAAGCGCCTTTCCTCTTCCAGTTCCGTTCGAGAATTAATAACCATTTGAGAAGGGAAGAGGTTTTCTTCCATTCCCACCAAATAAACGTGTGGAAACTCCAAACCTTTGGAGGAGTGTATGGTCATTAAGGTGACATAGTTTTTGTCGTCGTCCTTTGTATCTGCGTCAGTTAGCAAGGCAACATCCATCAAGAAGTCGGGAAGGTAATTGTTTCCAGCTTCGTTATTAGAAACGGTAAATTCCTTGATACCAGAAAGGAGTTGTTCAATGTTTTGGTAGCGCTCAACTTCTTCAACTCCCTTGTCTTTTTCACCGTAAAGTTCTTTCAAAATTCCTGAAGAACGGGCAATTTCTTGTGCCAAGTCATAAGCGCTTAGCTTGTTTAATTGTGCCTCAAAACTTTGAATCATGGTCACAAAATTGGTGATCTTGTTCCATGTTCCTGAATTCAAGGCTACTTGGTACTGGCCAGGATTTTCAATGATATCCCATAAACTCACCCCGTTTTGAGCTGCGGCAATGATGATGTTTTCGATGGATGTTTTACCAATTCCACGCTTGGGATAATTAATGACCCTTTTCAAAGCCTCCTCGTCATTTTTATTGGTAACCAAACGGAAATAGGCGAGTAAATCCTTTATCTCTTTGCGCTGGTAAAAGGAAAGTCCACCAAAAATTTTATAGGGAATATTGTGCTTTCTCAAGCTCTCCTCGAAGGCTCTCGATTGCTTGTTGGTTCGGTACAAAATAGCGAAGTCATTGTACATCAGTCCTTGACTTTGCTTGGTGTCGTAAATCTTGTTGACTATTACCTTTCCTTCCTCGTTGTCCGTTAAGGTTCGAATGACGCGAATTTTGTTTCCATCATTGTTATCGGTCCAAACCTTCTTTTCAATTTGGTCCTGATTTCTTCGAATGACACTATTGGCAGCTTCCACTATGGTTTTGGTAGAGCGATAGTTTTGTTCCAATTTGTACAATTTGTAATCCGGATAATCTTGACGGAAATTCAAGATGTTTTGAATATTGGCTCCCCTGAAAGAATAGATACTCTGTGCATCATCTCCCACCACACAGATGTTTTCGTAAACAGCTGCTAGTTTTTTAACGATGAGATACTGGGCGTAGTTGGTGTCCTGGTACTCATCCACCAAAATGTAGCGAAACTTGTGTTGGTAATGCGAGAGCACATCTGGAAAATCGCGCAACAAGACGTTGGTTTGATACAAGAGATCATCAAAATCCATGGCTCCAGCCTTGAAACAGCGAAGAGCATAAGCCTTGTAGATTCGTCCCATTTCTGGTTTACGCGACATTTTGTCTTCTTCTAAAATCTCCTTATTGGCCTGATAAGCTTCTGGCGAAATGAGGTTGTTCTTGGCCGATGAAATTCTTCCGAAAACCGCACTGGGCTTGTAGATTTTGTCATCCAGATTCATTTCTGTAATGATGGTCTTGATCAAACTTTTGGAATCTTGGGTATCGTAAATCGTAAAATTGGTCGGATAGCCCAAACGGTCTGCATTGTATCGAAGAATTCGCGAAAAAACAGAGTGGAAGGTACCCATCGTAATGTTTTTGGCTTCGCTCTGTCCGACTATGCTACCGATTCGTTCCATCATCTCACGAGCCGCCTTATTGGTAAAGGTCAAAGCCATGATTTGAAAAGGATCAACCCCATTTTCCATCATGTAGGCAATGCGGTAAGTCAATACCCTTGTTTTACCAGAACCAGCTCCGGCAATAACCATACTTGGCCCTGTGACATGTTGTACTGCTGCCGCTTGACTCGGATTAAGATCTTCTATATAGCCCATACGATGAAAAAGAAGTTGAAATGTAGCCTACAAATCTACAAAGTTTTAAGCGTAAAAAGGGGAGGGGGACTGTTGAAAAAGGAAGGATTTACCAACAGTTTTTTGAACGAAAATATCCAAAACAGCCTAAATAATTTTATTAATTTTGCCACCCAAACAAGGAAAAAAACAACTTATGTCATACAATATTAGACCAGGTGTTGCGACAGGAAAAGAAGTCCAAGAGATGTTCCGATATGCGAAAGAAAAAGGATTCGCATTGCCTGCAGTAAACGTGACCAATACGAGTACTGTAAACGGTGTAATCGAAACGGCTGCGAAAATAGGTTCTCCCGTGATCATTCAATTCTCGAATGGGGGAGCTCACTATTTTGCCGGTAAGGGATTGAGCAACGATGGTCAAAAGGCAGCTATTGCTGGTGGTGTATCAGGAGCGAAACATGTCCACGCCTTGGCTGAGCTTTACGGTGCTACGGTTATTTTGCATACCGATCACTGTGCCAAAAATTTACTTCCATGGATCGACGGTCTTTTGGATGCTGGAGAAGAATTCTTTAAGCAAACAGGTAAGCCATTGTATTCGTCGCACATGTTAGACCTTTCAGAAGAACCAATTGAAGAAAACATTGAAATCTGTAAGGAATACCTCGCTCGCATGGCGAAAATGGGGATGACTTTGGAGATCGAATTGGGAATCACAGGAGGTGAAGAAGATGGAGTAGATAACACAGATGTGGATAGCTCTAAATTGTACACGCAACCTGAAGAGGTAGCATACGCATACGAAGAGTTGATGAAGGTGTCTCCTCAGTTTACCATTGCAGCAGCTTTTGGTAATGTACATGGAGTTTACAAACCAGGAAATGTGAAGTTGACGCCGAAAATCTTGGATAATTCTCAAAAATTTGTAGAAGAAAAATTCGGTACAGAAACAAATCCGATCGACTTTGTGTTCCATGGAGGATCAGGGTCTACCCTGGAGGAAATCCGCGAGGCAATTGGTTACGGAGTCATTAAAATGAACATTGATACCGACTTGCAATTTGCTTTCACGGAAGGTGTTCGCGACTATGTGGTAGGAAAAATTGATTACCTTAAAACCCAAATTGGTAACCCAGAAGGGGATGACCAACCCAATAAAAAACACTACGATCCAAGAAAATGGATGCGTGAAGGTGAATTGACTTTTATCAAGCGATTGGAACAAGCTTTCGCTGATTTGAATAATGTAGGGACTTTGCTGAAATAAGCGACAAAACAACAAACTATGAGTTGGTTTCAAAGAAGAAAAGAGGGGATTACCACTTCCACTAAAGAGAAGAAGGAATCACCAGAAGGATTGTGGCAAAAGTGTTCGAACTGTAAAACACTTTTTACTGCAGAAGACTTGGTAAAAAACTTTTACGTGTGTGATCGTTGTAACCACCACGAGCGAATAGGTTCTGAACAATATTTTCAAATCTTGTTTGACGACGGGAAGTTTGAAGAGTTAGATGAGAAATTAACCAGTGGAGATCCATTGAAGTTTGAGGATACGAAGAAATACACCGATCGTGTAAAAATGACTCAAAAGAATACAGGTTTGAAGGATGCTGTTCGTACAGGGTTCGGAAAATTGAATGGCGAAAACATCGTTATCTGTTGTATGGACTTCCATTTTATCGGTGGATCTATGGGGTCTGTTATGGGAGAAAAAATGGCAAGAGGTGTTGACCGTGCTATTAAGGAAAAAGCAGCTTTTATGATCATTTCCAAATCTGGAGGTGCACGTATGATGGAAGCCGGTTATTCCTTGATGCAGATGGCTAAGGTTTCTGGAAAATTGGGCCAATTGGCTGAAGCTAAATTGCCTTATGTTTCCATGTTAACTGACCCTACAACGGGTGGGGTTACTGCTTCTTTTGCCATGCTAGGAGATA
>JAOASF010000081.1 GCA_025210175.1 Crocinitomicaceae bacterium
CAATTACGCATTCGTTTGGTGTATTCAAGTGGTTTGCAGCGAAGCCAATATTGAAGTTCTTGTTGTATACAACCGCTCCCGCAGTCGCATCAAAAAATCCTTTTGAACCTCCACGCTGAACATCACCAGTTGTGTAGATGAAACCACGACGAGGATCGATTTGATCACCGAACGTCAATTGGTCCCAATCCAAGAACTTTTGTGCCCAAGTAGCTTTCGCTCCGAACAAGGCAGTCCATTTACGTCCCATTCTCAAGTGGTAAGAGTATACCAATGAACCTGTTGTAGTGTTTAGAACTTTCGCTTGCACGTCGTTTACCAAGATAACCCCGAAACCACCAGAGATGTTGTCGAAGTATTGATCATAGGCAGCTGCGTAACTTACGTAGCTACTACTCAAGCTTGGCCATTGGTTACGGTAGTTCAGCGCGAAACGAGGACAACCGTGTGTACCAGCCAAAGCAGGGTTAAGGTAAACAGGATTTGCGTAGAATTGAGTGAATTCAAGATCTTGCGCCATTGCAGAACTCGCACCCACCATCATTAGGATAGAAAAAAGTAATTTCTTCATTTTACAATTACAGTTTTAGCATTCGTTGGCCTTTGGAGCCATTGTTTATCAAAATTCTTAAGATCATTTGATGAGAAAGCACTTGCTTGTTCAACAGCGCTGATGTAGTAACATCGGCATTGTAGGTTAGCATGAAGCTATTCGTTTTCAAACCAATTGATCCGGCATAACCACCCGCAGAAGAATAAGCTCCTCCAAGTGTTATTTTTTTATACCTGAAAATTGCGCCGCCCCAAATTTCAGATAATTTTTCCATTTTTTGGTATATCACATACGGCGAAAGTGAAATATTTTTATTTCTGCTTACATAATCTGTTCCAACGTTTGCTATGAAATGCAAGCCTGCTCTAGTATTGGCACCTGTTTCGGCTAGGCTATAAATGTTGTTGAAATGTTTTCCTAAGTTATCAACTTGCACTCCTGCAAAAAACCATTTGCTATTCGTCATCAGTCCCAAACCGACATCCTTGTACCACAAATCATTCAATGTAGACTGATCTGGATTAAGCGTAAAGGTGCGCACAGAGCCTCTGTTTAATTCTAAAATATCTCCTTGGTTCAACTGACCGTGATTCAAAGCCATATTCCCCACTTTAACTCGCATTGCTGGTTCAAGAACCCAATTTTTGGAAAGACCAATTTTGGGAGAGTAGGTCAAAGCCACCTGACCCACATTGATTTGTCCATTGCCGTAATAGGTATGATCTAGTTGAACTCCTAACCCTCCTCTCAAACTTCTCACGTAGGTATCGAAAGAAAGCGAACTATTGAATTGCTGGTTGATATTACCATAATACTGAGCACGAGATTTCCCGATAATGCGAGGTCCCATTTTATCCCCAACGGCTGCAAAATTTGCATCCAAGGTCTGCATACTTGGTGCGTGGAAATATTGATCCTTCGAATTGTACAAAGCCAATGGGTTATCCATCATTCTTTCTACTTTTCTAACCAAACTTCTCCTCGATGATGCAAAAGATTGGTCTGCGTTGGAAGAAATGCGAACCTGATTTGGCTTGTCGACTGTAAAGGCTACCACCTTCTCCGCCTCTGTTCTTTCATTCAATACTGTTGAAAGCGGATGACGAGTCAAACGGTCTATTTCAAAATTTTCCGCCAATAATTCTTTAACAATCGGATTCGTGGATTGCGTTACCGGATTGATTTTCGCTTGATCACTTCCTGTTTTTGCCTCACCACTTATAATTACATCATTCAATCCATCTACTTTCTCTTGAGCCTTTCCTTGGTTCAAAGATTTCGATTCTTTTACAAGCTCATTTTGGACCTGGCCCTTGTTTTCCTGAGCTAGATTGGCCTCTGTAGTGTTAGCAGTTGAACTATTCTTGATTTCGTTTTGAGACTTTGGCAAATTTTGGGAAGTCGAAGACAGTTTATGAGAAGTCAAAATTTCATTTGCTTCACTTTTGCGCACTTCTTCGTTGGACAAACTAGCTTTCGAATCAGCAGGGTTAGAAGTTGTGTTTTCCAATTTCTTGATTGCCGTCTTTTGCTCACTTGTTTGGTTTTGCAAGTCTTTCTGAGCTGTCAACTCACGAGATGGAACTTGAAAATTCCCTTCGGTCGTTTGATTTTGGTTGGTTCCTGAAGACTTCTCATCATTGTTCGCATGTGTCTTTTGAACCTTCACTTGTTCTACACCTTGCTCAGAAGTCTGAGAAGGCGTAGTTGAGTGAGAACCGATCGAACCGAAAGCCCAAATAGCAGCTCCAACCAAAGTTGCGGCTGCAGTTGAGATGTAAAAGATAGGGCGTTCCCAGATTGCTCTTTTCAACAAAGATTTTTCTCTTGGGTAAGGTTCTTCGTCGTCGGAAGGATCAACAATGGACTCTTCCCACAAAGTTTTTTCGTCTAAATAAGCTGGATTCTGAACCAAGAAATCCTCCAAGAGTTGCTCTTGCTGAGGTGTAAGATTTCCCTCAACAGACTCGAAAAGCCACTTGTCGATATTTTCTATTGAAGGTTTGTTCATACTAGGGATCTTGAATCCTTTAAGTGTTTCTTAATCTTGTTTCTTGCACGGAACAAGTAAACTTTCACTTGGGATTCTGAGATCTCGAGGATGTTTCCGCTGTCTTCGTAGGAATAACCTTCCAAGTCTCGGAGTAAGATGATGCTTTTCTGAAGCGGCGGTAAAATGCTCACTGCTCTTTCCACAACTTCTCTCGATTCGAATGTGTTTTTATCCGTATGAGAGATGTCTGGGAGATTTTCAGAATCGTAATCCATCCTTTTTCTCCTCGTTTGAAAATTGATCATCGCGTGGTAAGCCGTTGTAAACATCCAACTTTTGGCTTTTGCGTATTCAACTTTCTCTCGATTCACCCACAGTTTTTCAAATACATCCTGTACAATATCATCCGCATCATCCCTGTTTTTTAAGAACTTCACAGCGAAGCCGTATAAAGCATGGACGTGCTCTTTCACAGTGTTATTGTACTCGCGGCGATTCAAAAGTTACTTGCACGTTGATGGTTAAACAATCTGATCTGTATAAAAGTTACAGCAGTCTTATTTTTTTTTCGATGATTTTCTCAAAAATAGGCAAAGCCTTAGAAAATACACGATTTTACTGCCCTTTACTTGTATACTAAAAACCTAAATAATTGGTTACAAAAATCCAAAACGAAATAGTTATATTCGTTATGAAGCATAAAACAGACAGCATATGATGAGCCCGACTAGACTTTTCGATCTCCCTTATTACCAGCAACAAAACTACCCGCAAGACGGAATGTTTGTAACCAAGACCGATGGGGTCTGGAAAAAACTTTCCACCAACGATTTCATCCAATTGGCAGAAAAAACAGCCAAAGGATTGATTTCAATGGGCGTTCAGGAGGGAGACAAAATTGGCCTGGTATCGACCAACCGTTACGAATGGAATGTACTAGATATTGCCATTCAAATGGCTGGAGCGATCTGTGTTCCTCTTTACCCGAATATTTCCGAAAAGGACTATATCTACATATTTAACGATGCCCAGTTGCTACATGTTGTAGTGGGAACCGAAGAGTTGTTTCACAAAATTTCCTCAATTCGACCGGATGTTTCGAGTCTGAAAGAGATTTACACCATGGACGATGTAACTGGAGCGAAGTCGTGGAGAGAAATCGCAGAAGCCAACGATGGCAATCAAGATGCTGAAATGCAAACGCGTAAGGACAAGATTCAAAACATGGACTTGGCAACCATCATTTACACTTCAGGAACCACAGGAAATCCGAAAGGGGTAATGCTTAGTCACAACAATCTGATTTCAAATGCCTTGGCCTGTGTAGAAAGAATTCCGGCCGACAACAATTCTAAAGTGCTTTCCTTCTTACCTGTTTGTCACGTTTACGAACGCATGCTTCATTACTTGTACATGTATTTAGGATGTTCGATTCACTTCGCTGAATCTTTGGAAACAATTGGTGAAAACATCAAAGAAGTGAAGCCCGAAGTTTTCACGGCCGTGCCTCGATTGATAGAAAAGGTATTTGATAAAATCATGGCCAAAGGAGATGAATTATCAGGAATCAAGCGCAAATTGTTCTTCTGGGCAGTTGAAGTTGCCGAAGATTTTGAATTGGAAGGTAAAAGCGCCATTTATGGAATAAAATTGGCCATTGCGCGCAAATTGATTTTCTCCAAGTGGCAGGAAGCCTTGGGAGGAAATGTTCGAGCAATCGCCTCTGGTAGTGCTGCACTTCAACCTCGATTGGCGCGCATTTTTTATGCGGCTGGAATTACGGTTTTGGAGGGTTATGGACTTTCTGAAACATCTCCAGTAATTTCTGTAAACTGCCCGAAAAAAGGAATTTCCTTCGGTACAGTTGGAACTACCATACAAGATGTGGAAGTGAAAATTGCGGAAGATGGCGAAATTTTGACCAAGGGTCCGAACTTGATGATGGGTTATTACAACCTACCTGAAGAAACGGCAAAAGCAATCGACTCAGAAGGTTGGTTCCACACAGGGGATATCGGTGAAATCGTCGATGGGAAATTCCTAAAGATTACGGACCGTAAAAAGGAAATCTTTAAAACATCTGGAGGAAAATATGTGATTCCTCAAGCAATGGAGAACAAATTCAAAGAATCTCGCTTTATCGAACAAATCATCGTTATGGGTGAAGGTCGCAAATTTCCTTGCGCTCTGATTGTTCCGAATTATGCATTCGTGAAAGAATGGAGCGATAGAAAAGGACTCAACTTAAATGCCGATCCAAAAGTTCTCTCCAAGGACCAGTCAGTAATTGATCGAATTCAACGAGAGGTAGACATTTTCAACGAAGGTTATGGTCAGTGGGAAAAAATCAAAAAGTTCGTTTTGTTGGAGAAAGAACTTTCAGTAGAAACGGGTGAATTAACCCCAACGCTCAAGCCCAAACGCAAGATTATCAAAGAGAAATTCGCCGAGCAATACGAAAGCATGTACCAAGGCGTAGAGTAAAACTTATTAAATAGACCAACGTGGAAGAGAGGTGTCGGCTTGTGTAGCTCGATGCCCTTTTTCATACATATACTTACCTGTTATGGCAATCATGGCTGCATTATCCGTGCAATATTCAAAACGCGGAATGTACGTTTTCCAACCGTATAACTCCTCCCCTTTTTGAATGGCCTTGCGCAAACCAGAGTTGGCAGACACACCTCCTGCAATGGCTATTTCTTTGATTCCAAGATCTTCTGCTGCACGGGTGAGTTTCTTCATCAATATGCGAATAATGGTATCCTGAATAGAGGCACACAAATCCGCCTTGTTCTCTTCAATGAAATTGGGATTCTTCTGGCTTTGACTGTTCAAGAAATACATGATGGATGTTTTCAATCCGCTAAATGAATAATCGTATTCAACCAAGTTGGGTTCCGAAAAAGTAAATTTTGAAGCATCCCCTTCCTTCGCCCATTTGTCAATCAATGGCCCACCCGGATAAGGAAACCCCATCAATTTGGCCGATTTATCAAAGGCTTCTCCTGCGGCATCGTCAATTGTTGAACCAATTACCGTCATATCGAGATGATCTTTCACCAAAACAATTTGTGTGTGTCCTCCTGAAACAGTCAAACATAAAAAAGGGAAGGCTGGCTTTGGTTTGTTTTCGTCGTCAATAAAGTGCGCCAAAACATGTCCATGCATGTGATTCACATCGATCAACGGAATATTTCGAGCCAACGAAACTGCTTTTGCAAAGGAGGTTCCTACAATCAACGAACCCATCAAACCAGGTCCACGTGTATAAGCAATCGCATCAATTTGATCCAAGGTAACCCCGGCTCTCTTCAAGGCGGTGTCAACTGTCGGAACCAAATTCTTTTGATGTGCCCTACTCGCCAACTCTGGAACAACACCTCCGTACTCCTCGTGAATCTTTTGTCCGGCGATTACGTTGGAAAGAATGGAATTATTTTTGAGGATAGAAGCACCGGTGTCGTCACACGAACTTTCGATACCTAGAATGAACAAATCTTTTTGGCTCAACTTTGATTAAATTTGCTTTGAAAAACATGACAAAATTAGTGAAATTCATAGGAAACCTGCTGTCTATCTCCTTAGACTTCCTATTGCTAATTGTCATCCTTTTCGCCTTTTTAATTCGAACCAGCACGGTTCAAACATATTTCGCCGAAAAAGCCACGAATTTCTTATCCAAAGAACTCAAAACAAAAATCAAGGTCGACGAAGTCGCTATTGTCTTCTTCGATCGAGTGGCATTGAATGGGGTTCTGCTGTGTGACCAAGAAAAAGACACCATTGCTGATATCGAAACCATCCTTTTGAATTTAAAAGCATTCGATTTCGCCTTTCAAAAAATAACCATTCAGGACGCTTTGATTTCGGAAGGAAAGGTTCATTTAAAAAGACGCAAAGAAGATGGTGAATACAACTTCCAATTTTTGGCCGACTATTTTGCCAGCTCTAATCCCGACCAAGAATCTCAGAAGCTCGATTTGGTTTTGGATGATTTGACCTTGGAGAATCTCCGTTTTCGATACGACGACAACCGAAAATACTATTCCGAATTCGGTGTAGACTGGGACCACCTCGATTTTACAAATATCCAACTCAAGGCGAAAAATTTAACATTGACCGGACCAGACTTTGAGGCGACGATTCAGTCATTCAGTGCCAACGAAAAATCTGGATTTAAGCTATCCAGCTTCAAGACAAAAGCAAAAATCAACTCCTCGGGAATTCACCTAAGGGATTTTGCCTTTTCTACTCCTTTGAGCAAGGTCAATCTACCCAAGTTCAGTTTAGAAATGTCTGGATTGAGCGACCTTCAAACCTTTGAAGACAGTGTGCGTTTTAATGCAATCCTATATCCTTCCAAAGTGAGTCTTTTGGACGTGTCCTACTTTGCCCCACAGTTAGAAGGAATGGATCAGCTGGTAGACATTCAAGCCAAGGTAACGCGCAAGGTTAACAATATGAAAATTGCCGACTTCGAATTGAAAACGGGTCGCAAAACGAAATTGACAGGAACCATCAATTTGCCCAATTTCAACGACCTTCGATCGGCATTTTTTCAAGAAAGATTCGCTTATGCTTTTGTTGACTTAAAGGATTTGCAAGAGATCAAGCTTCCCAAAGCCAACGGGGGAGGAAGAATTGAATTGGACCCGATGACCAATCGATTCGAATATTTTGAAGGGAAAGACGTCCGCCTCGATGGTTTTTACAACCGCTTTGTTCTCTCGGCTCAAGAAGTCAATTCCGAATTGGGAAATATCGAATGTACAAACGGAATTCTCTTTGTGGAAAACCCAGAAAATCACTCCTTCAAATTCCGAAGATCAGAGGCCAAGGAATACGATATTGTGGTGAAACAATTTCACCTCGACCAACTCCTTAACGATCAGAATTATGGCCTTCTTTCGGGCGAATTCTTCTTGTCGGGCGAAGCCACTTCTTTCAAAGACATTCGCTTCGACAGTATTATTGGAAAGGTTAACCGTTTCGATTACATGGATTACTCCTACGAGAAAATTCAAATTATAGACGGTAGCCTGATCGATAATGTTTTGGACGCCAAAGTAGAGGTAGAAGATGACAATTTGGCTCTTGTGTACGATGGTTACATTGATTTTAACGCCAATCAGCACATGAAGTTCTCCATTGATTTGACTCAAGCTATTTTGGACAATCTCGGGTTCAGTTCGGTCGATAATTCCAAATTGAAATCCCATTTTGAAGTCAACCTATACGGTGCTTCAGCCGACAATATCAAAGGGGACATTACTCTGAATGGTTTGGCTTATCAGGAAGGCGAAGAAGTGTATGAAATTCCGAGAATGGTCATTGGTGTGGAACGTGGCGAGTTTATCGATAAACTACGAATCCAATCGCGCTTGGCCGACATACAATTTACGGGTAAGGTTGACTTTGGTGAGATTAGTTCGATCTTTCAAAACCAGCTAGCCACTGTAATGCCTGCCATTTTCAAGGAGAAAAAACTAAAGAAACGAAAAAGCTTACCCAATCATTTCACCTATGAGGTAACGGTCAATGAAATGAACGACTTCTTGTCCATTTTTGTACCTGGACTTACCATAGAAAAAGGCACTCATTTGGTGGGAGATTACGACGAAAAATCGCGAAACTTTAACCTGACTCTGAACAGTCCTTCCATGGGATATGAGAATTATTATGGCGAAAACATCTATGTCCGTCAATCCCTCATTAACAATGAACTCAACTTGGAGGCCAAAGCCGAACGATTTGATCTAAATGACTCGGTACATGTCCAAAAATTAGGTATCAACACTTCGGGCACCAAGGACGTATTCAACACCGTAGCGATTTGGAATCCCGAAATGAAGAATGAATCGAAAATACAATGGGATACCCGTATTTTATCGAGCTCTAGTTTTGAATTTGACCTGCTTCCCTCCTACCTCACCTTAAAAGAAAAGCGTTGGGATGTATTGAACAATTCTGAAATTCTCATTTCGGATGGTTCTGTGGCGGTTCGCAACTTTATGTTCGAAAGAGACGATCAGTTCATTTCTGCCAATGGAACCGTAAGTCGTTCAGACGAAGACAAGTTACGTTTAAAAGTTTCCCATTTGGACCTGCAAGATTTTGGTGCTTTTTTGCAGACCCCGCTCGATTTAAGAGGAGAGGTAAATGGGTATGCAGAATTCTCGAATCCATTTGAGAACTTGGGTTACAATGGCGATGCAAGCATCAAAGGCCTTGTTATTAATCAGGAAGAAGTAGGCGATGTCTTTGTTCAATCAAACTGGGCAAAAGGTGAAGAAAAAATTCAGTTGATCGGTGATTTGATTTATAAAAACACCCAAACCTTTTCCTTTGACGGAGACTACTTTGTGAACAGAACCAAGGATGTGATGAATTTCAACTTGGTGTTTGACCAAACCGACATTCAATTTGCCAACGCCTTTATGGATCCGCAGGTAATTAACAATATTCAAGGGCAATTAAACGGTAGGATTAAGGTGACTGGAAGTCCAAACAAGCCCATCCTCAGTGGATCGATTCAATTGGATGGCGGCAATGCCTACATTGGAATTCTCGGTGTAAACATGAAAACTCGAGGTAAAATCACCATTGATGAATATGGTTTTTACATGGACAATATTCCGGTGATTGACGAAGAAGGAAACACAGGCTCTGTAGTAGGTTCCATATATCACGACAACTTTGAAAATTGGAATTTTGATTTGAGTTTTAACCTTGAAGACGACCTATACAAACGAGACCCTGTCTTCAAGTGGAAACCACTCCCCTTGAATCGATTTTTGGCGCTCAATACCGAGTACAAGGAAGGAGACTATTTTTACGGAAAGGGCTACGTTACTGGTACAGCCAACATTGAAGGCTATGCTGAAAACCTATCCATACGAACCAATTTGAGAACAGAAAAAGGAACAGCCATTAACTTCCCGATGTACGGTACTTCCGATATCGACGATGAAGAATCCTTTTTACAATTCGTCAACAAAGACACCAGCCTCAATTTAGGCCAACCCAAATTGGACTTTACAGGTGTAGATCTGGATTTGAATTTTAGAGTCACTACCGACGCCAAACTTAAAATCATCTTCGACGAGAGAATTGGTGATGAAATTATTGCCGATGGAAGTGGAAATATACACCTGCAAGTCAACAATTTAGGTGAGATCAACTTGGACGGAACCTACCGAGTTAAAGAAGGAGTTTACAACTTTGCGATGGGGCCTGTGAAACAGAATTTCTACATCCAAGAAGGTGGAAACATAACCTGGACTGGTGATCCTTATAATGCAGGTCTGAACATCTCATCCTATTACAAGGTACAAGCCAATTTGGCTGAAATTTCATCGGATCAACTCGGAAGTCGTTCTGCCAATCAAGAAGTATTTTGTTACCTCACCATCACCGAATCGCTCATGCGTCCGTCCATTCAGTTTGACATTCAAGCACCAAGGGCACCAGAGTCTGGGAAAGCATTGATCAATAGAATAAAAAGTGATCCCGAAGAATTGAATCGACAGTTTTTTTCATTGTTGTTATGGAAAAGGTTTCAACCTCTCAAAGGTTCCAATGCAGCAGGAGGAGGTGCAGCTCTCGATTTAGCCGCAAACCAAATCAATGCCATGCTATCGCAACTTTCTCAAAGTTACAAGTTAGCAGTTAACCTCGATGCCAATGCCCTTACAGGTGATAAGTCCTTTGAATTTGACGTTTCAAAAGAATTCTTGGATAATCGCTTGATACTGACGGGTAGTTTTGGTGTGGAAAACGCTTCAAATCAAACCGTTAATCAAAACCAATCCTATTTAATTGGAGATGTAAACCTGGAATACCTTTTAAATGAAGCTGGTACTTTTCGGGTCAATATCTTCAATGAATCGAATCAAAACAGGGTAATTCAAGACAACAATACCGGATTGTTCAAACAAGGAATTGGTCTTCATTATCAAGAAGATTTCAACAAGTTTACCCACTTCAAGATGGTGCAATATTTCTTAGACTTGTTCAGAGATACAGGTAAAAAACGTTTCCCAATTAAAAAGAAAAGCCGACAAACTGCAGTTCCACCGAAGGAGGATTAATAGAAACAACTACTTTTGTCGCACCAAAAAAGAGTAACTATGAAAAAGGTATTGATCGCTAACCGCGGTGAAATTGCAAGACGCGTTATTCGTACACTTCAAAAAATGGATATCGCCACTGTAGCTATTTACAGTGATGCAGACAAAGATGCACCCCATGTTTTGGAAGCAGACGAAGCTGTTCATGTTGGTGCAAGTCCTTCTTCAGAAAGTTATTTGAAACAAGACCTGATCTTACAAATATGTAAGGATCTTGGAGTTGACGGTATCCACCCAGGCTACGGTTTTCTTTCTGAAAATGCAGGTTTTGCAAGAAAAGTTAAAGATGCTGGTATCACACTGATTGGCCCAAGCCCTGAATCGATGGAGGTAATGGGTGACAAATTGAGCGCGAAACAAGCTGTAAAGAAATACAATGTCCCTCTTGTACCAGGAGTGGATGAAGCCATCACGGATGTTAACAAGGCCATTGAAATTGCAAAAGAAGTCGGCTTCCCGGTATTGATCAAAGCATCAGCTGGTGGTGGTGGAAAAGGAATGCGCTTGGTGGAACGAGCGGAAGAGTTCGTTGAACAAATGCGATTGGCGCAAAACGAAGCCCGTTCGAGCTTCGGAGACGACGCAGTTTTTATCGAGAAGTTCGTTACAAAACCACGTCACATTGAGATCCAGGTATTTGCAGACCGTCATGGAAATGTGGTTTACTTGTTCGAAAGAGAATGTTCCATTCAGCGTCGTCACCAAAAGGTAATCGAAGAAGCTCCTAGTGCCGTATTGACTCCAGAGTTGAGAAAACAGATGGGTGAAGCTGCCGTTGCTGTTTGTAAAGCTTGTAATTACGAAGGAGCTGGGACAGTTGAGTTCTTGTTAGACGGAGATTTGAATTTCTATTTCTTGGAAATGAACACGCGTTTGCAAGTGGAGCACCCGGTAACAGAAGAAATTACGGGAACAGATTTAGTAGAATGGCAGGTTCGCGTTGCCCGAGGTGAAAAATTGCCGAAAACGCAAGAAGAACTTACGATCAATGGGCATGCTATTGAAATTCGCGTTTACGCTGAAGATACTTTGAACAACTTTACGCCAGATATTGGAACCTTGAACCGTTACCGAATTCCGGCTGGCGATCATACCCGCGTGGACGATGCCTTCCAAGAAGGAATGCCGATTCCAATTTTCTACGATCCGATGATTGCCAAATTGGTTATCTG
>JAOASF010000082.1 GCA_025210175.1 Crocinitomicaceae bacterium
AGGATTCCTCTGGGCTTGTACTATCCATTTGGCTACAATCGGGTATTTGTCTCTTCTCCGCGAAGCATGGCTAAATACGGTCTTTTGTTGCTCTCCAAAGGACAGTGGAATGGTGATACGGTGTTTAGCGATACGAATTATTTCAATGCTCAAGTAAACAGTTCTCAAAACTTGAATCTGGCTTATGGTTATTTGACTTGGCTGAATGGTAAACAAAGCTACATGGTTCCTGGAAGTCAGTTCGTAATACCAGGAACAGCCATGCCAAATGCTCCTCAAGATGTTTACGCTGCTTTAGGGAAAAACAGTCAAATCATCAATGTATCACCTTCAAAAAACATGGTTCTAATCCGCATGGGCGATGGGGACGGTGTGAGTTTGATTTCTACTCAATACAACGATAGCATCTGGAGAAGGATCAATGAATTGGAATGTGGCGCTAAAGTAAACGAGCTAACTATTTCTGATTTTCAACTATTTCCAAATCCGTCATCTGGGATAATCCATTTCACAATCCCTATTAACATGAGCAATCTTCATGTGACAGATTCTCAAGGTAGAAACGTAGATTTTCAATGGAAAGACAATCAATCAATTGAAATTCAAAAACCTGGGGTTTATCTGCTCATCTATTCCGAAAAGGATCAACGAAGAGTTGAACGAATAATCGTTAATCAATAAACTTCAACTGTTCAAGATTTTCAGACGTTAATAAAGTAAGATTCCGTTATTCTTTAATAATCCACATTGTGCTTGCACAATCTTTAATCCTCCTCAATCAGGAGGATTTTTGTTAGAATAATTTCGGTTGATCTTTATCGTCCTCGTCCTCAGATTTTTTCATATCCCATTCTACCGTATTTCCTTCCACCGTCATTTCATCATCACCTTCACCATCTTCAACTTCTGACGATTTGACCTGTTGATCTGGCCAAGGTTCTGCACCTTCGATTTCGTGTGTCAAAACGATTTCCTTGACCTTCAATTTGGTGACTTGATTTCCTTGCGCCTTCATGCCTTTTACGTCAATAAAGTCTGACAAGATGATTTCTGTATCCGGTAAGTTTTTCGTTTCCTTGAAAAGCTTGTTGTAAACAACCTTAGCAACAGGTCGATATGCTGTAGAAACACAGTCCATGTACGAGCCTTCCGATTCTGAAATAAAGCTGACACGTTTATCACTAGTGACTTCACACAGGAAGCGCTTCACGTAATGAAGTTCCTTTTCGCCGTCATAATAAACAGTTGATATAGGATGTTCTGGATTCCATTTTTCAATATGAATCATATCTTCTTCAAAATGCGTAGCCAAATCAAAGTTGGAAAGTCGATACTCTCCATTTTTGTAAAGGGTCAAGATTTTATCTTCTCCTTTGAAAGCTCCCAAAAACTTCCCTCTTCCATCATCATTCAATCGTCCTACAACTGTATCATACCAGATTTTACGCGCTGCAAGTGTGGAACCACCTACTTCTTTTTGAACAATTTTCTGAACGATTTCCTTTGTAACTCTGTTACCCGCAGACCCTCGACCTTTGATCAGTAAACTTCCCAAGTCTACATCAAAACGCAATCTTTTTAAATGAGGACGCGGTCGCAAATGTACTGTTACCACCTCTTTTTCTCCGTTTGGATGTACACTGAAATACAACAACTTAGACCCCTTGGTTCCTTTAGTTAAATCGTATTCTGTATCCCTGGTTATGGAGTTGACATGGAAACGTTTCATCATAGAAGGACCACCGGCGCCATCCTGATAAATCATGTGATATATCGTGCGTTTGTCTCCTTTTTTCCAAACATTCGCATAAACGATTCCCTTACCAACGAACTTCTTATCTGAGACTTTGGTAATCATCATTTTACCTGAGGCAAAAAAGATGATAATGTCATCAATCTCGGAACAATCGTTCACAGCCTCCGTTTTCTTCAAGCCGTAACCGATGAAACCTTCATCGTAATCAACATATAATTTGCGGTTGGCGATGATCACTTTGGAAGCCTGAATCGTATCGAAAATTTTAATTTCCGTTTTACGCTCTCTTCCTTCTCCAAAACGCTTTTTGATGTCTTTGAAGTAATCGATGGCGTATTCGATCAAGTTGGCCAATTTATCTTTTACCTCTTCCATTTCACCCTCAATTTTCAAGAGGTTTTCATCAGCTTTTGATGAATCGAAACGGGTGATTCTGATCATTTGAATTTGCGTTAATTTCAAAAGATCTTCATCTGTAATCTCACGAATAAAGTCCTTTTTGAAAGGTGCAAAGCGCTTGTACAAATAACCGTAAAGGCTTTCTCTATCTGAATATTCCTTAAAGTCAATGTACATCTCTTCGCGAATGAAGATTTTCTCCAAAGTCGAGAAGTGCCATTGTCTTTGCAATTCATCCAAACGAATTTCCAATTCCCTTTTGAGCAATTGAACCGTTGTGTCTGTATTGACTTTTAAGATCTCGGAAACACCGATAAAACGTGGTTTTTCACCATCGATTATCGATGCATTCGGTGAAATTGAAATTTCACAATCTGTAAATGCATACAGGGCATCAATCGTTTTATCCGGAGAAACACCGGGAGCCAAGTGAATGACAATCTCTGCTTCTGCAGCTGTATTGTCTTCGATCTTTTTGACCTTGATTTTACCCTTATCGTTTGCCTTGATGATGCTTTCAATCAAATTTCCGGTATTTGTACCAAATGGAATTTCATTGATCATCAAGGTTTTGTTGTCTACTTTCTTGATTTTTGCCCGAACGCGAACCTTTCCTCCTCTCAAGCCATCGTTGTAGTTTGAAAAGTCGGCCATTCCTCCATTCATGAAGTCAGGGAAAATCTCCACTTTTTTTCCGCGAAGGTGATTGATACTTTGTTCAATCAACTCAACAAAATTGTGTGGTAAAATCTTACAAGCCATCCCCACAGCAATACCTTCTGCTCCCTGGGCCAATAGCAAGGGGAACTTTACAGGAAGTTGATCGGGTTCCTTGTTACGACCATCATAAGACGACAACCACTCTGTTGTCTTAGGATTGAATACCACATGGTTGGCAAATTTCGACAAACGAGCCTCAATGTAACGAGCAGCTGCCGCCCCGTCACCTGTTAAGGTATTTCCCCAGTTTCCTTGACAGTCGACCAATAAGTCTTTTTGACCAATTTGCACCAAGGCATCTCCAATAGAAGCATCCCCATGCGGGTGATATTTCATGGTGTTACCAATGATGTTTGCCACCTTGTTGTAACGCCCATCATCCATCTCTTTCATGGAGTGAAGAATGCGTCGCTGTACGGGTTTTAACCCATCATAAAGTGATGGAACCGCACGTTCTAAGATTACATAAGATGCATAATCCAAGAACCAATTTTCATATAATCCACTAACGGGAATAATGGTATCATCACCATGGTTTCCTCCTGTATCGGGTTGTTGCGGATCTTCTTCTGGGTTTAATTGATCTTCAATTTCGTCTTCTGCCATCTTAAGATGCTTTTTCTATTTCTTCTTCGATTTCTCCCTCTACACGAAGGTTGTCGATAATAAAGTCTTGTCTTTCTGGAGTGTTCTTCCCCATGTAGTATGAAAGGATTTGATCAATCGATGCATCCTTTGTCAACATCACGGGCTCCAAGCGAATGTCCTCGCCAATAAAGTTCTTGAACTCGTCTGGTGAAATCTCTCCAAGTCCCTTGAATCGGGTAATCTCTGGATTCTTTCCACAGGCTTCGATGGCATTTCGTCTTTCTTCGTCGCTGTAACAATAGAAAGTCTTTTGCTTGTTACGAACACGGAAAAGCGGTGTTTGGAGAACGTATACGTGATTTCTTTTCACCAAGTCCGGGAAGAACTGTAAGAAGAAGGTCAACAACAACATGCGAATGTGCATTCCATCGACATCGGCATCGGTTGCGATTACAATCTTGTTGTAACGAAGATTGTCCATGTCCTCCTCAATATCCAAAGCGGCTTGAATGAGGTTAAATTCTTCATTTTCATAAACCACCTTCTTGGTTAACCCATAGGAATTCAATGGCTTACCTCGCAAAGAGAAAACTGCTTGTGTATTCACGTTTCTCGATTTGGTAATCGATCCACTTGCTGAGTCTCCCTCGGTAATGAACAGCATTGTTTCTTCGTGTTCTTCTTTCTTTGTATCCGTGAAGTGCACGCGACAATCGCGCAATTTTTTGTTGTGAAGATTGGCTTTTTTTGCTCTTTCGCGCGCCAATTTTCGAATACCTGACAATTCCTTACGTTCGCGTTCCGATTGCTTGATTTTCTTCTCTATCGTTTCCGCTACATCTGGATGTCTATGCAGGTAATTATCTAGTTTTTCCTTTAAGAAGTCATTTACAAAAGCACGAATGGACTTTCCTCCTGGCTCAATTTCTAAGGAACCTAATTTAGTCTTGGTTTGCGATTCGAAGACCGGCTCCATTACCTTAATGGATACCGCAGCAACTATGGACTGGCGAATATCTGAAGCTTCGTAATTCTTGTTATAAAAATCGCGAATGACCTTCGCTACTGATTCTCTAAATGCACTTTGGTGCGTACCTCCTTGTGTGGTATGCTGACCGTTCACGAAGGAATAATAATCCTCTCCGTAGGTACGACCATGTGTAAAAGCAACTTCAATATCTTCGCCCTCTACGTGAATGATCGGGTAAAGTGGATCGCCGTCCATGTTGTTTTCCAACAAATCCTTCAATCCTTCTTTGGAGAAGAAACGCTGACCGTTGAAGTGAATGGACAAGCCTCTATTCAGGTAACAGTAATTCCAAATCATCTTCTCGATGTAGGCCGTTTTAAAGGCAAACTTCTTGAAAATCGTATCATCTGGAATGAACTCTACATAAGTACCGTTCGTTTCGTCTGTTTTTTCTAAGTCAGATTCCTCTATCAATTCTCCGCGTTCGAAAGTGGCTGTTTTCTTCTTTCCATCGCGAACAGAGTACACCATGAAGTAGCTCGACAAAGCGTTTACCGCCTTGGTTCCGACTCCATTCAACCCAACCGACTTTTTAAAGGCCTTTGAATCGTATTTACCTCCTGTATTGATTTGCGATACACAATCGACAACCTTTCCGAGTGGGATCCCTCGTCCATAATCGCGAACAGAAAACTTTCCATCCGCCAATTTAATTTCGATTTTTTTCCCGTTCCCCATCACGAATTCGTCGATACAATTATCGACTACCTCCTTGATTAAGATATAGATACCATCATCCGTTGCGGAACCATCTCCCAACTTACCGATGTACATCCCCGGCCGAAGTCGAATATGCTCTTTCCAATCAAGGGAGCGTATGTTGTCTTCTGTATATTGATTTTCTGCCATAGTTGTTTTGCACTGCAACCAACAAATATAATTTCATTTTGAGCCCTTTCGACAGAGTCAATCAGGTAGTTCTCAACCGTTTTTCGTTGATAATGTTAATATCCTCTTTTGCACTTTCTTGCCTGCCTTTCAATGTTTTTACTCACGTAAATAGTTTACGTTCTTTCCGCTCTATCCTTGCATTGTGTTGATTACTTTTTAATCATATTATTGATTACAATGTAATCATAATGTTTTAATTTTGTAGAAAAGAGGGAGAATAAAGCAACCTTTTTCTTTCCGTTTAAAATCCAGTAAACCCTTCGGAAATCGAAAGTGTTTTTCCTCTTTCTACAAAGGCAGACAGCTGCAAATAAAAGAGTTACGTTAAAAAACACATAGCGATGAATCCGTCACGTTCTATTGTTCACATGGACTTAGATACCTTCTTTGTCTCTTGCGAACGCCTTCTCGACAGCAAATTAGTCGGGAAACCCATACTTATTGGAGGTACGAGCGACCGAGGCGTAGTGGCTTCTTGTAGCTACGAAGCACGGACTTTCGGTATCCATTCTGCCATGCCGATGAAGATGGCTAAAGAGCGCTGTCCGGAAGCGATTATCATCAAGGGAAACTCTGCGACTTACATGAAATATTCGCGCATGGTGACGGATATTATCAAAGAAGACGCTCCCTTGTATGAAAAATCTTCGGTAGATGAATTCTACATCGATTTATCGGGAATGGACAAATTCTACGGATGCTACAAATACGCTGGAGAATTGCGCAATCGCATCATTAAGGAAACAGGCCTGCCCATTTCCTTTGGTTTATCCGAAAACAAAACGGTCTCCAAGATTGCCACAGGCGAAGCAAAGCCCAACAATCAGCTGCAAATCAATTACGGAACCGAAAAAGGATTCTTAGCCCCTTTGTCCATTCGCAAAATTCCGATGGTGGGCTTGAAGACCTATCAAATGTTTCGCGATCTAGGCATACAGCGCATCCAAACTGTTCAGGAAATGCCTATCGAAATGATGGAAAGCGCCTTTGGAAAAAACGGTGTTAGTATTTGGAAAAAAGCCCAGGGAATCGACTCCTCGCCAGTTCTTCAACACAGCGAAAGAAAGTCCATTTCCACCGAACGAACTTTTGATCACGACACCATTGACGTTGTTAAACTAAAGGGAATCCTAGCTGCCATGGCCGAAAACTTAGCCTTTCAATTGCGAAGAGGAAAGAAAGTAGCAGCCTGCGTTACCGTAAAAGTGCGCTACTCAGATTTTCAAACCAAAACCCTACAAAAAAAACTCCCGTACACCTCGGCCGATCATGATTTAATCCCTTTGGTTAACGAGCTTTTTGAGCGGCTTTACAATCGACGTTTGCTCGTTCGACTTATCGGTGTTCGTTATAGCGATTTGGTCAACGGCCACCACCAAATGAGTCTTTTCGACGACAGCATCAATTACGCAAAACTCTACCAAGCCATGGACAAAATCCGGGTTCGATACGGAGATCGAGCCGTACTTCGAGCAGTCGGCTTAGAAGCGCGAACCATTGGTCGATGGAACCCTTTTTCAGGAGAACCACCACCCCTACTCGCCAACCGCCGCATTTAAACTTTACCCGCAAACAAACATGCTCAATATTCATTCACAATACAGTTTACGATATGGACTATTGAGTCCAGAGGAAATCGTTGAATGGTCTGTTCAAGCGAAACACGAGCGCATTGCCCTAACCGACATCAATTCAACGACCGCCATCCTTACTTTTTGTCTCGAAAACCAGAAAAGAAACCGAGCAACCATAGGAGGTGTAGACATTCGAAACGGCATCGAACAATGCTATGTCATCATCGCGAAAAACAACCGAGGATTTCACGAATTGAACCACTTTTTAAGCCTGCATTTACACCAGAAAATAGACTTTCCAGAAACACCTCCACATCTAGGGAATTGTTTTGTAATTTACCCCTTGAACAAGGAACCCAAACGCTTGCGTGAAAACGAATTTATCGGCATTCAACCCAAGGATTTGAATCGCTGGAAAATCAACCACAAAAAATACAATCAGAGCAAGACCCTGGCTTTAATTGGCATGACCTTTCGCAACAAGAAAGACCACAACACCCATCGTTTACTTCGTTCAATCGACATGAACTGCTTGCTCTCCAAACTACCCGAAAGCGAAACAGCCGCCATCGAAAATCGCTTTTTGACAAAGGAAGAAGTAGACGAATTGTATCAAGATTTCCCGGAATTAATTGAACAGACAGAAAACCTTTTAAAGCGCTGCCAACTTCACTTCGATTTTGGAGACGACGCCCAACCTCAAAATCTCAAAACCTACACCGGAAGCAAGGAAGAAGACTTGGAACTCATACAACATCTCTGCGAAGAAGGCTTGAATTATCGCTATCCCGAAGCCGATGAAAAAGTAACCCAACGTGTTCAAAAGGAAATCGAAATCATTGCTCAGAAAGACTACCTCTCCTACTTTCTCATTACCTGGGATTTCACCTCCTATGCGCGATCAAAGGGTTATTTTTACGTCGGACGTGGAAGTGGGGCGAACAGTATCGTCGCTTATCTGCTTCGAATCACAGATGTAGACCCCTTGGAACTCGACTTGTATTTTGAGCGCTTCATCAATCTCTACCGGAAAAACCCACCCGATTTCGACATCGACTTTTCCTGGAAAGACCGCGAAGACGTGACGCAATACATCTTTGACCGCTACCCTTCAGCTGCCTTGCTGTGCACCTACAACACCTTTCAATACCGAGCAACCGTAAGGGAGTTGGGAAAAGTATTTGGTTTACCCAAAACAGAAATCGACTTACTAAGCGATGGGAAATTTCACGTTCAAAATCTAGACAATCTATCGCTCTTGGTCTTGAAATACGCCCAACAAATAGAAGGACTCCCCTCCCACCTGAGCGTACATGCCGGAGGAATCATTATTAGCGAAAAACCCATCACTTGGTATTCTGGAACCTTTTTACCTCCGAAAGGTTATCCGACTACGCAATTCTCCATGTTGGAAGCCGAAGATGTAGGCTTGTATAAATTTGACGTTTTGAGTCAGCGCGGCTTGGCGAAAATTCACGAAGCTATCCAGTTAATTGAAGAAAACCAACCTGACAATCCCGCTCACGATATCCACGATTTACCTTACTTCAAGAAAGACGAAAAAATCAAAACCATTCTTCGTGAAGCCAAGGCTTTGGGCTGTTTTTACGTAGAATCTCCAGCGATGCGCATGTTGTTGCAAAAACTCAAAGTAGACGACTACCTGACCTTGGTTGCTGCAAGCTCTATTATTCGTCCCGGAGTTGCCCATTCAGGCATGATGCGCGAATACAT
>JAOASF010000013.1 GCA_025210175.1 Crocinitomicaceae bacterium
AAAATGACCTTGGTAGTGTATTGTTGACCGTTTCCAGACAAGCTTAGAATATAAGTTCCGGATTTTAAGGATTGCGGCAAAGTCACGTGAACCTTTTCCTTGCCTTCAATATTTTCTACGTGCACCACCTTTCCTTCTAAGTCTAGAATCGCAAGTTGCGTAAAAACATTTTCACTCGTCAAATCGACTGTAAAATGATCCTCTATGGGATTCGGGTAAACAAGGCCACTTTCTGCTTGGTCAAGTTCAGAGACTGACAGTGGCACAAAAGATCTGATCAGCCAATGCGTCATACCGTTTTCATAGGTATTGACCATTTTGTTTCCAGAAGAATTGGATTGGGAAATCCCACCAAAATCCAAGCGCCCATTTTGTCTTTGAAAGACATCTAGAGCAAAATCACCTTTATCACCACCAAATCCTGCCTGATAATATTCTTGCATATTGGTATCCAAGCACATCAACCACATGTCATGATCTCCATAATTTACCGTTGTCTTATTGCCTGAAATATCCGATTCAGAATTCCCCAGTAGGTAAAAATAATTGCCATAACTTCGAATCACGGTGAATAGATCATTTTGAGCACCTCCAAAAACCCATTGATTCTCTATTTGAAAGTCGAGGTTTAACTTTACCAACCAAGCATCCATCCCTCCGAAACTTGCCTGTGTTTTGTTCCCACTCATACTGGAATAACTTCTCGATAACACATAGAGTCTATTGTTCTTAACCAGCAAATCTTGTAAACCTTCACCAGCTGTACCCCCCAAAACCAATTCATTCAAGATTTCGCCTTGTGAATTAATTTCCAACAACCAGATATCCGAAGCACTACTAAAATTAGGTATCGTTTTATTGCCCGAATCTGGGCTTTCTGATTCCATTGCTAGGAAAAGTCGACCACTAACTTCAGCAAGATTCGGTTTGAACTCAGCATCTGTTCCACCGTAAGATTTCTGCCATAGAATGGTTCCTTCATCGTTCATTTTCACAAGCCATACATCGGAACTCCCATAGTTTACCGTAGTCTTGTTACCACTAGTACCTGAGCCACTGGTGCATGCAACAATGAATTCATCATTTTCAAGCATGAGCACCTCCCAGGCTCTTTCATAAGAAGAACCTCCAATTCTCACCTGCCACACAATGGCAAAGTTGGAATCAAGTCTCATGATCAAATTATCGCTCGAACCAAAAGACGAACTGGTTACATTACCAGAGTTCTCTGAATTTGTTTGCATGGTCATGAGCCAGTCTCCATTTGAAAACTGATTCAAGGAGGTTATTGCATCAAAATCTGAACCACCAAATACCCTTTCATTCAGAGCACCGTGAAACTGATCAAGTTGCATTAACCAGCCATCTTTGTCACCAAAGCCCGTGAGGTTTTTGTCGAAACTTGCACCTTGCTCGGCAATTTGATGGACAAAAAAATTATCTCCAAACCACAAAAAAGATCCTTCATCTATTGATGCATTGGAACTTCCGATGGTTTTTTGTTGCAAAACAGTGACCTGTGCAAAATCGGATATTGGGAATAAGCAAAAAAGGGCCCAAAGCACCAATATTGCTTTACTAGTAGAAATCTTTTTCAAAATGAATAGTTAACGAATGTACTTGCAAAATAATTAGATTTTCTTGGCCAACTCCTCTATTTCGTAAAGAACTTTTGACGTTAGCAAAACTAGGGTCATAAAAAAAATGTCCCTACTCCAGCATGCCCATTCCATGGGCAATTCAGAATGGGAGAATTTATAAATCGCTATGCGCGTCAGAAAACAATTTTTTTACCCTTGGAAGAAACACCTAAATTCGTGGGAATTATTAATTTAATGCACCACTAACATCTTAATTAGGATAGAATGATTTACCTCCACATTAAAAGTCTTTCTGCTGATACCACTCAAAAACAAACTATAGGAAGAGATTGGTTTGAGACAATACCTTTTGCGGAATATTCAACAACGATTCAACCAGAATAATTTACACGACGTAATTAGTGAAGTAACTAGAGAATTAACTCCGCTATGATTCAAATGATGATTCATTGCGCCTAACAAGACTCGGCCCATGCTCTCCAAAAGACTGAGCCTATTTCTAATCTTCTTACTACTTAATTCGGCACATTTGTTTGCTGCAACCCTGTATGCTCGAGCAAATGGTAATTGGAATACAGCTGGCACCTGGAGCTATTTCGGGCGTTTTGGTGTTTCATGCGGATGTACACCTGGTGCAGGAGACGACGTTATTATCTACACCCGTGACGTAAGCGTTACAAACGGAAACGCCTTTGCACTTTCGGTTACAATATCCAACGATCAAGCCAATGGTGATTTTGATTTCATTGTTGAAAATGGATATACACTTACGGTAGGTACTTATATCAATGTAGTTTCGAACAACAACAATGATGACATAACCATTCTCATTCAAGACAACAATTCGGCCATTAATGTGGGAAGTAACCTCACAGTAAACATGGATGACGGGGAGAATGTATTTTTCGAAATGACGGACAATACTTCCTTCCAGGTAAACGGAAATATCAGTATTGATATGGCAGGCACCTCCTCTTCCAATGTTGAGTTTAACCTATCCAATGATGCTGGTTCAGATCATTTGCACGTAAATGGAAACTTTTATTTCTATAAAAATGGTGCCCGTGATATCGTTATTGACCTCACAGAACAATCGGAAATATATGTTGGTGGAAATTTTATAATCGATTGGGACAACACACAATCGAATGGTGATCAAGTCTTCATCAACCTTGAAGACGATGCGTCCTTTACCGCTGCTTCCTCCGCCATATTAAACATGAATGAAACGGGCAACACGAGTTGCGATATAATCATAGACCTGAATGACGATTCGAGATTTGAGGTAGGAACAGATGACGGAAACCTAACAGGGTCGCTTACGATTAACATTCAGGATGGACGAAATACTGAAATCTACTGCGATTACAATTCCAGTTTTGTAGTTTACGGCAACGCATCCATTTTGCACAACGGAACAGGAAATGTTCTGGTTCACTTGAACACGAATCAAAACGGTACAACGGATGTCCAAATGGAAATTGATGGAGATTTTACCATAAGCAAAACAAATGGAGAAAAGTCAGAATTTTTCATTTACCAAGATGCCGACGTAATAGTTGGAGGTGACTTCTCCTTCACAAGTACCTATCACTTGACCTCAGGAAAAGATCTACGACTAGAAATTATGGACAATGCCACTTTGGATATCGACGGCAGCATGACCATGCAGCTGAATTCTCAAGGAAATACAGGTAACGACTTGCAATTAATCATGGACAATACGGCGGATTTAATTGTTGGCATGAATAGTGGAACTTTAACCGAAAGTTGTTTGATATCGGTAACCCAAGGAACCATTTGCACCATTGAAATAGATCATGACGCCACCATGACTGTATATGGAGACTTATCTGTTAATCATGCTGGATCAGGCGATTGCTTTTTTAGAATGGACGAGAACTCGAATGGTTCTGGAGCTGATGCTCAGGTATTCATCTATGGAGACGCCGCTTTTACCAAAACAAGCGGTGACGAATTCAAATTGGATATCAATCGAGACTCCGACTTACAGATAGACGGGAATTTAGACATTTCCATTACTGGATTCAGCTCAACTGGAGAGAATGTGGAGGTGGAATTAAACGACGATTCAGGCTTAATCGTTGAAGGGAACTTCACGTACAGCATGAATGCAAGCGGGAATACATCTGCCGATTTGATGTTGGACATGAACAACAACGCACAAATGGTGATAGGTTCAGTGGCAACACCAACTTCGGCCATATTTCAAATAGATTTTGCCACGGGTGCTGATGGCATTTTCATCCTGAGTGACAACAGCGATCTGACCGTATACGGCGACTTGACAATTAATAAAACTGGCGGAAGTGATTTCGATTTTGATTCGAACGACGATGTGACCTTCCACATTTACCAAGATTTAATACTCAACAACAGTGAGAATGCCGACTTGTTAACTTTTGGTTTGAACAATGATGCAATTGGCGATATTGATGGAGATATTAACCTAAGCTCTACTGCATCGGCTGGAAAGGTTCAGGTTGACTTAAATAACAACGCATACCTTTATTTTGCTGGCAATTTTCTTAGATCAGCTTCTCCTGATCAGTTTGGTTCCTTTATATGCAACAGTGCATCTACCTTGGAATTGGATGGAAATTCACCCCAAGTAATTTCAGAAGACGCAGGAGATGGAAGCGATTATTTTTATTACATGAACCTTGTCTTGAATAACTCTTCAGGCTCATCTCCTCAATTTACAGTACAAGGAGATGCAACCATTCATGAATCTTTGGACTTTCAGGATGGAGTTGTATCCAATAGCGACGCAGAACTTCTCATCATTGTAGACAATGCAACTGTTTCGAATGCCTCTCACGAAAGTCATGTTGCCGGTTACGTTAAAAAGGAAGGTAACGATGATTTTACTTTTCCAGTAGGTTCCCTCACTTTTTACCGTCCAATAGGGATAGAAATCATCAGTGGAGCTTCGAGTTTAGATGCATTTGTTGCAACTTATTTTGATTCTGACCCAGACGGACTGCACTCAGATACCTTGATTACCAATTCCCTCGATCACATAAGCAGTTGTGAATATTGGGATTTAGACCTAACCAATGGAAACCCCACAGTTCAGGTTACTTTGAGCTACGAGGATTACAATTCTGGAATTGGATGTAGCGGAGTTGAAAACCCAACTGACCTTCGGGTATCTCATTGGAACGGGAGCCTTTGGGACGATCTGGGGAATGGTGGAACAACAGGATCCCTTACTACAGGTACGATAACCTCCTCGATTCCAACCAGTACCTTTAGCCCTTTTACCCTAGCTAGTAGCAGCACGGCCAATCCACTACCGGTAGAATTGCTGTACTTTCAGGCACAAGTCTCCGACACCAAAAACGTTGAACTAACCTGGAAAACAGCCAGCGAATTAAACAACGCTTATTTCCTATTGGAGCGATCAATCGATGGGCTACGTTGGGATCTCTTTGACAAAGTAACAGGAGCCGGCACCAAACAAAGTCCAACCCTGTACTCCACAACTGATCCTTTGCTGAACTCCACAACTATTTATTACCGCTTGACACAAGTTGATTTCAATGGGGAACAAAAAACCTACGATCCTATTCTTCTATCGGGAAGCATGGTTTCCTCCCACGAGAACTTCATTTACCCCAACCCTACAAAGGAGGAATTTTACCTAGTATCCGCCGCTACCAATTCTGAAAACATCGAATTATTTACCCTTTCTGGTCAAAACATTTCAGACAAAATTCAAGTTCAAAGTATCGAAAAAGGGAAGTTCAAAATAAACACAGGTAACATTCCATCTGGTTCTTACTTTTTAAAGGTAAATGGTGAAAGTATGCCCTTGCGCATTATCCATTAAGAAAGAGAAATCGCGGGACAATAAAAGTTTTGGAAGAGAAGTAGATTAATTCTCATTTTTTGTATTTACTTTGCCTGAAAATTGGGGATGTAGCTCAGTTGGCTAGAGTGCTTGACTGGCAGTCAAGAGGTCGTCGGTTCGAGCCCGATCTTCTCCACTAAATTTTTACCTTTCGGCACTCACCTCCTTTCAAGTTGGTGAGTGTTTTTTCATATACCACTTCCCCTTTTTGATTGAAGAGTTGCAACACAGCATTCGAATTCTCTAATTTGAACCGATCCACTCTTAGCAAAGTTCCTTTTTCTTCAACACAACTGGAAGGCTCCTTTGCCCTTCTATCACCTTCGTTCCACACGCCTATTTGATTGTGTCGTAGGTAAACCCGCATGGGGTATGAAAAAGACAAGCTATCTGCAGTGGAATAAGACAACCAGAGATGAATCTTGGCCATGTATTCACAACTCATGTCCTCCTTCTTGGCCTTGGCATCGTAATTCAGAGCCTTTACATCAGTACAACCTGATCGCTTGCAAGAATTCAATGCAAAACAAAGACAAGCAGAAATAAGCACCAAGGGAAGGCCTTTCATGTGAATAGTGTTAACCCTACAATAGTATAAAACTGCTACATTTATACCAAATCTTTTGCGTTTATGAGAAAACTAGCAGCCATTGTTATCCTGGGATTGAATTCACTTTTTGTCCACAGTCAGACTTATTTTCAACAAAAAGTGGATTACACCATTGACGTTAAACTAGACGACACCAATCATAGTTTGGATGGAAACATTTCGATGGTCTACCACAACAACAGTTCAACTGCCCTGAGTGAAATCTACATGCACATTTGGGCAAATGCCTACAAAAATGGTGAAACGGCCTTGGCCAAACAGCAATATCGCGATGGCAACGCACTGTTGAGAAATGGTGGCGAAAAGGTACGAGGCTATATGGACAAATTGGATTTCAAAGTAAACCAAGAAAGCGTTGAGTGGCGATTCGATGCCGAAAACATAGACATTGCAATCATCCAATTAAAAACGCCTCTACAACCTGGAGAGTCGATGACCATTACAACTCCTTTTTATGTGAAGTTACCCTCTGGTTCAGTTTCGCGTCTGGGGCACATTGGTCAATCCTACCAAATCACACAATGGTACCCCAAGCCAGCTGTTTTTGATCAAGCAGGTTGGCATGCCATGCCTTATTTAAACCAAGGCGAATTTTACTCTGAATTTGGAACCTTCGATGTAAGCATTACCCTGCCTAAAAATTACGTGGTGGGAGCAACTGGTGACCTTCAAACGCAAAGTGAAATCGACTTTTTAAACAAAAAAGCAAAAGAGGATAGTTCCTTTTTGTTTTCACCTGAATTAGACAACAAAGTAGTCGACATGGATTTTCCAGCCTCTGATTCAGAATACAAAACCATCCGTTACAAACAGAAAGATGTACACGATTTTGCTTGGTTTGCCGACAAGAGATACTATGTCTTAAAGGGCGAGGTAACCTTGCCTGCGAGCAAAAGAAAAGTGACAACTTGGGCCATGTTTACCCCTCAGCACCGCAACCTTTGGAAGAAAGCACCGGAATACATCGGTGATGGAACGTACTACTATTCCTTGTGGAATGGGGATTATCCATATAATCAAGTTACTGCCGTGGATGGAACCATCAGTGCAGGTGGAGGAATGGAATATCCGAACGTAACAGTTATTGGATCAACCGGTTCGGCTGAATCACTCGAAATTGTGATTGTTCACGAGGTCGGACACAACTGGTTTTACGGGATCCTAGGGAGTAACGAGCGCGATCATGGTTGGATGGACGAAGGGATGAATACCTTGAATGAAATACGCTATATCCAAACCAAGTACCCGGGCAACACTCGTTTGTCTGATGCCGTTCTCAACGGTAGATTTCACATGAACGATCTCGATTATCACGATCAAGCCGATTTGCAATATCAACTGCTTGCTCGCTTGGGTGAAGATCAAGCAATAGAAACCAAAAGTGCAGATTTCACCTCCATCAACTACGGAATTGTGA
>JAOASF010000083.1 GCA_025210175.1 Crocinitomicaceae bacterium
TCCTCTCATTTGATTGGAAAGCACATATGACCCGACAAAACTCGCCAATATGAGTGTGTTGATACAGGGCGCATCCCAACCTTCTCCCAACAAAGATTTGGTTCCAATCAAGATTTCTACCTCGCCTTCTTCAAAAATTTGCGTGACCCATTGAACCAAAAAATGCTTGTTCTTTCCTTCTACTGCTACCTGAAAATATCCCTTATCGAAAGCCAAAGGATTCATGGAGAAACCAACCTGCTTCGCGTCCATCAATTGGGTTAGTCGCTCACGGGCACTCTCTGGTAAAATGACTACAGAGCCTGTTAAAACACCCATTTTGTATCGATCACTGTGATTGCGACGCAGTTGCTCGAAAATGGACATTACCCCGATTTTGGTCAAAGGCAACAAATTGTCCTCCGTGTTCACCAAATACTCCTTTCGGATATAGTCCGTTAACACCACCATACGCAGCGATTCGCCCAAGTTTTGGTGCTCAAATTCGACAATGTTTTCGATGCTTCTCAGCTTGCTCAAACTGGAGTTAAGCGCCGTATTGATCTTTTTGTTCGAATGAAAATTGATAGACTTTCACTCCAAAACACCAATCTGCGATAGTCTTTTTTTAATCGCCTTACGATGGTCTTCGAGTTGCTCAAAATGCGGGTCGTTGCCGAACAGATAATGGCGCAACAATACCTCTACCCAAAAGTCATCGAACTCAGGTAAATCTCGGCCATTGTCGCCAATGATTCGAAAATGATCTTGTTTGGTAAACTTCGAATCAAAACCCAGATAAATTAAAAACGAGGAGTATGTTTCGATATCTGAATAAATTGCATCCAACTGTTTTCGTGGATCTTGAATCAATGGATGCGTTTCTATGCCCGTTCGGAGGATTGTATCCTGCTTTATCTCCGTCAGAAAGTCCGCTGTATTTTTCCGAAAATGAAACAACAAGTTCCTTTCATCCAAAGTAGGGGTAGAAGAATAAATGAAATCTTGATGCGGACAGAGGTTGTTTTCCTGCACCAATTCAGGTACCGATATCTCTGCGTCAACCGGTCCATTCAATTCCACATATCGTTTCCACTCGGCGCCAGTTACATCATAGGGAGGAGTTGCCGTAAGTCCCACCACAATTGAATTCAACGATTTTTTAATAGAATTCAACGATTTCCACCATTCATTTTTTAGGTGATGTGCCTCATCTACCACGATGGTCCCAATGTTTGCATCCTTCAACTTGCGTTTCAAGGTTTCCGTCTTCGTTTTACTCAACCGTCGAACAGTATGCGGTTCAGTTTCCTCTTCATCATCACTCTCCATTTCCATTTCACCTGAACAGGCTGCATGAAGCGACTGATAGGTTGAAACCGTCAAAAATTTGGGGTCTTTTATATCTCGAGAAATCCAGTCCGGACATTCGGTGGTCGACAAAAACTGCTCACAAAAACGCTGTATCCATTGATTCCGAATGGCCAACGAGGGAGTCAAAATCAAAGTCGGTTTATCGAGTCTTCGTGCTACCTCTAAGCCCAAAGTCGTTTTCCCAGATCCAGGGGGAGCAATCAAATGCAAATGATCATCGTCGAGATGTTTCTCGAGTTGATCCAGCACTCGTTGTTGGTACTTTCTCCAAGGATGAACGAAGCGAGCTTCTGCAGGGAATTTGTTCATGGAAATGTAGTCGTGGTTTTCTTTTGGCCAAAGAAAGGAAATTCTCCTTAGTTCATTGAAAGTGTTCCCATTAATTCTTCGAAATGTTCACAATTCGATGCGACCAATCCAATGTTTTACCGATACCCACTTTATTCTTGATGGATATTTTTCCTTCCAAGTTGATCTCCTTTTTATTAGCAGGCATGACAACGCGGACATGTCCGATACCCTTCTCCACTTTTATGACTTTTGCATCTCCAAAAACTTCAATCTCAGGATCTTTCCACTCATTAAAAGCTCCGATAAAAACTTTCAACTCTAGCGTATCTCGTGGCGCTGCGATGCCGGGTCCTTTTACAAGTGGTAAAATCTTACTGAAGCCGTATTCGCCTTGACAACCTATTCTTAACCGGATCAGATTAAAGGCAATTTCTCGAACCTTGAGTACATCGTTTTCCAAAGAAGTAAGGATCAAAAAGTCATCCAACCAATGCGAATTCGGCTGAAGAATTCTTTCCCATTCATCCGTGGTTTTGGTTAAGGTTCTGTACATCTCCTTTACTCCTTCACGATCGTCCGAATTCACTTTGAATTTCTCCAAAGAATCCGCTAAGCGAACCTTGAAATCTTTTTCATCCGTGTATTCATCCAACATTGGGTCGTAAAAACTTGGATTCCAACCTTTCGTAAACAATCGATTGGATTCAACAATCGTACTGCAGACATCCCCTCTGAATTGACGAATAAAACGGACCAACTCATCGCAAGACCTTTGATTCAATATTTCGGTTTTCCCTTGATATTTCACTTTTCCCAGGTTGACTTTGTTGGGCATCGAAAGACGTAGTTTGTCACGATCGGACTGATACAAACTGCCCTCTTTTCCAGCGGTAATACTTTCGCCCATGGATTGAAACATCTCCATTTTCAGCCCTTCAATGTGGTTGATTACAATATCTGTCAGACTATCAACCGCCTCCATATCCAGCAAAATGAATCTTCCTTTTTTCCCTCGTTCAGGTTGAGACATGTCCGTTCCTATTTCTTGAACCTGCATCTTGTACTCCGCACCCATATAAAAGACATCCAAAGCCGCTTTTTGAAGCACTTCAGCGACGTATAATTTACCAGCGTTGTTTTGTTGGTTGCAGGAGAGGAGGGTGAAGAACGATACGATTAATGCCTTGAAAATAATTCTCATGTTCTTGTTATTACATTTGAATGGCTTCTCGATCATTGATATACAAATAAGCTCTTTTACAAGGATAGATCGCTAATCGAATTGTACTTCGAAAAGCAGCATCCTCCTTTCTCCGCTTCTGCTCTACGTAGTTTTTTTGTTCTTTGGTCAACCAAGCTAACTCATCTTTAATCGACACCACTTCTTTCTTGCGTTGTTGATTAAGTGCGTCAATCTCCTCATTGAATTCCTGCTCAGATACCTGTTTCAATTTCACTTTTCCGTAATCTTTTCCTTTGGCATTTTGAATGGTTTTGATGAAATATCCTTCCTCGTTGATTCCAATTATTGCCGCGTCATAAGCCATCGAACGATTGAGATTGTAACCAAATGCTTTACCGCGCAAATCCTCTCGCTCGTAACTCTCAATTTCTTTGGAAAACAGGTAGACAAGTGACTTATCAAAATTCTCCTCATTGCTTATTTCGAATTCCATTTTGTCGTAATAAATCTGCGTCGTTTTTCCTGATACTGGATCAGTTATAGTGGATGTCTGGCGTGCAATAGTCGCATCCATTACATATTTATCGATGTTATAAACAGTTCCTCCACCATGCACTACAGCTTTTAAATTAATGCCCATTTGTTTGGCCACATTATTCATGTTGTGGTTAAACTCTTCCTCCAAATTTTGCTGTTCACGCTCCATTCGTCTATTGGCTTCTTCATTCCGTGAAATTTGAACTTCCTTGTCCCAAGCCCGCTCCATTTTTGCTCTAAACTCCTTATCACTTTTGGCTTTGGTTACCAGTTCTCGAATCGCTTTTTCGAAGTAGTTTCGAATGTTTTCAGAGTGCTCATCACCTACTTTGATCCCTCCAACCTGCTGTTTGGCAAAGTCTTCAAATTCGGGATAGCCCATGGCAACAACTTCCTTGTCTATTTCACTTATTTTTTTGTTCAGTTGGTTGACATACTTCTTGAAAACCCGTTCATCGCACGTCTTGTGTATGAAAGGCAATCGCTCCTGAAAATCCATTGTCGCCAAAATGGTTCCATTGAACTTTTTATTCCAAGTCGCCAACACGAGAGAAGGTGGAATTAAACTCTCTGACAGCTCACCCTCCTCTGAGGCCTCCGTAACCGTTTCCACAGGTGCCTTGGAATCGATATAATCGAATATGGCATCAATCTGTTTGTCACTTAGTTCTGGAAAATTGGGTTTAGCTACTGGCGACCAACTAATGACCATATGGAGAAACCCAGATTTAGAGGGATTTGCCTGATATGTCTTTTGCCAATCTCGCACAAAGGAATAAATACTGGCTCCATTACTTCGTGCCTTTTGATCCAAATCACGATCCCAAATGTTTCGTTTAAAAGCCAAATCTGGTCCCGTTGAATTCTTGTTCAACGAATGACATGAAGAACATTTGGCCTCGAATAAAATTTTTCCATAGGCAAATGGGGCCCGTTTTTGGTTCTTCATATCCATGATTTCTCGATATGTTCCCGTGGCTTGACCAATCGTTCGATCAGGTTTCTCCTCTGTTTTTGGAACCACTGTTTGCAGCATACCTGGGTCAAAACTCAAATACAAACTATCTCTTTTTTCACGGCCTTTACTCCATTTCAACCGATCCAATTCTTTTTCGTATTCAGGTGGATAAAAGTCCATCCATGCAATATCAATTGGACGCGGTGCTCTTTCGATTGGTTTTGGATTCACCCAATCCAATTTGCCAGAAGAATCTTTTTTTCCGGTGAATAACTGCATGCCTTCCTTGAATTCGTCAACTGGAATTTGAACCTGAACTCCTTTGGTTGAATCAATCGTGAGCGGCTCTCCTTTTTCAGAGAAAAATTGCAGCGAGAACATCCCTTGTGTTTCCAGCAGTAGGTCACCCGACTTGGTTTGTAAACCCGCCTTTACAATATCACTTGCCCTTCTAGCTTCTTGATACTGCATGATTGCTTTTCCGGTATAGGGAGAACCATTGAGCAAAAGAGAATTGGGTAACACAGAAAGCAAGGTACCGTCATTGGTCATGAAAACCGAATCCTTCCCTGAAAAGTCAAAATATTCAATGTTTACACCTGAAAGCAATGCTTTAGCGTCCAAAGAATCCTGAAAACTAATCGGAATCACAGCTTCATCCTTTGGATCTGAAGTTGTGTCTCTGTCGACTAAAAATTGAAAAGTGATGATCGTTGCTGCCGCTGCCAGAACAGTGAGTAAAATCGGTTTGGCTCCCTTCATTTTTAGAAGCCTGGTCAACCAGTTGTAGTCGTCGTCCATTGTATAGATTAAGTAGCTCGAAGTTCTCTGATTTTCGTTCGAACGTGGTTTTGAATAGAATAAAGATAAAAGGAGTTTTGGTTACAGGTTAACCTCGATCATTCCATTCCAAATGAACATCCTGTTTGGTATGATTGCTAAAGGAATACAAATATCCGGCTAAATTTTTGACACGACTCAATAAGGTATGTGTTGTGCTTTAAATCATAACTATCTTTAAAGGATGTCTTCATCTACTTCAAACAAAACAAGTTTAAACCTCACAATTAAAGGAAAAGAGGAAGCTAAAATAGACTTTGATAATCTTTTAATAGAACTCAAAGATTGTTTTGACATTGAAAAAATAAATCGAAGGATTGCCAATGTATCTGGTGGACATTTAAACTGGACCCAAAAAGTTGATCACATTGAAGAAATTGATGTTTTCCGCATTGTTACTGATTATCCCGGAATTGCACCATTGAATTCTATGACAGCAGAAACATTTTCTTTTCCCCCAAGTCCAAAAAATTTTGGGAGAGCACATATACCAAAGTTTCCAGTATTTTATGGAGCATTGAATGTAAAGACAGCAATAGAAGAATCCCGGATTAAAAATGGTGAAGAATTTTATTTGTCTCACTGGGTAATTCTGCCAAATCAAAACCTACATGCACATTATCAATGTTTTGACTCCAATGGAACAGGAGGTGTCTTTTATGAAAGAATATTGGATCAACTCACCGAAGCTTTTAAAAATGTTCCAGATACAGCATTTGAGGCATTGATGTACACACAGAAAAGAGTAACTGACCTTTTTAAATTAAATTCTGAAAAGAATTATAATATTACCTCTGCAATAGCACACAATCTTCTCTACCAATTAAGAAATTCAATTGTTGATACTCCAATATTGTTTTATAGCAGTATTCTAGGAGGAAAGGACGATTATTGCTTGGCTATCCACCCAAGTCTTGCCAGTGATAAATCCAGATTTAAATTAAAATCTGTTTTGAAATGCAAATTAAAAAAAGACAATAAAATAGAAGTTATATGTAGAGGTGTCGAAGTTGAGAATTTAATTCGGTGGAAAAAATTAAAACTCACCTTAAATTGGGTTGACCGGAACAAAGTTATTATGGTTTCGAACAAAGGGGCAAGATCGATTGTCACAAACCAATCTTATCTTTATTTAAATGGGATTAAAGAAAATGTCTTGTTATTACTCGAGAAAAACTATGGTCATAATTTTGAAGAATATATCTTAGAGAAGATGAAGCTGGATGATGATCTAAACGGTTTTTTAAAAAACGATATTATTCAAAAGACAGAATTAATTCATTGCCCAATAGAAAAAGGAATCTTGAAAATTGAAAACGAAGAAGTAATAAATAAATTCATCATAAGAATTTCCTACACTCTTTCATGGATAGATTAAACTCCAATGAATCACTAGCCTGCACTTCAAAAATGAAGAAGAGAAATATCCAAAAAAAGACGGTTTTTAATAGCAAGGAGTAGTGATTGTTGAAAGGGGAAATTAAGCTAATTTACTAAACGAAAAAAGGTCATCCGTAAACGAATGACCTTTCAATGGTAGCGGGGACGATTGCCTCCCAATGGTCGCGAACGTCTAAAAGGGATTGATTTAAAAAGAAAATCGTCACTCGTCCTCCCCAAGTACGCCAATTTTTTCATGCCCACAACCTTGAATGAACTCCAACTTTTGGGCATAAAAAAACCGTCAAGTCCAATGAACTGACGGTTTTCCTTGTAGCGGGGACACGACTCGAACGTGCGACCTTCGGGTTATGAGCCCGACGAGCTACCAACTGCTCCACCCCGCAATATATCTTTGTTTGCTATTTCAATTTTGCGCTGGACCGTTGTCCAAATGCGAGTGCAAATGTAAGCACTTTTTCTTAATACGCAAGTAAAAATTAGAAAATTCTTAATTAATCTTCGTGGTGATCGTCGTCGTCATCGTCATAGTGATGCTCTCCGTGTTCACCCACTTTTTGATATTGTTCCATGTTTTCACCACGCAACTCTGGTCGGCGCGCTTTTCCTCCGTGATTTCCGACCAAAACCATAATGAAGAAGGTTACCACACTCAAACCAAAGGTCATCCAAACAAATTTCTTGTAATCGATGTGTTTATTGCGTGCAATGAGTGTTGCCAACACGATGGAAACCAATCCCAACACCAAAGAAAAAATCAAAGCTTTTTCGGCCAACTCCTCGTGTTCGTGCATCATGGCGTGTGAACTTCCAATCAAATGTTCAGTAGCATGCTCTGCACCCTCGCCTGTGAAAAAAGCTGGCAAGGTAAGAATGGCCGTTAAAAACAAGGTCCACAGCCCCGTACGTTGAACTGTTCGGCTGCTTTTTACCAAACCAACCAAGAGGAGAATCATCCCGAATAGGGAACCCAAAATTGGCATGTGATTAAAGAGTAGGTGCAAATGCGCTTGATCCATGTGTGAAAATTTTTAGTCCAAATTAATAAAATTTCACTGAGCGCTTGAGGACCCGACTTCTTCTTTCTAGATTTTAAAGAGCAAGAATGTTACCTTTGAATCATCTTTCGTTATCATCCATATTATGATTAAAAAAACGGCACTTCTTTTCCTGACAACCTGTTATTTGTTGAGCTGTCAGATGCAGCAATCCAAGTCAAAATCTACCGAAGACACAACGCAAACGGCACAGATCGACGAAAGCAAATTCACCAAAAGAATTGCGGCCATTGATAAAAACATTTCCAACTTCCAGATTGGAAATAGTTTGGCTTACATCAACAATGAGCAAAGCAAGGAGGAGGTTTTTGCCTACCTCGATAAGAAGAACAACATCATCAAGATGGAAGAGAAGTTCTACGACGCAAAAACGAAAAACTTAGGAACCAATTTTTTCTACCTAGAAGATGGGCACAAGTTTGCCAGTTTGGAGCGCATTTTGGACTTCGAAGGTCACGATGGACAATTCATCGAACGATGGAGTTTTTACGACAACAACCAGCAGGTCATTTTCACCAAAGAAAGAATGGCCGAATACGAAGACGAAATTCAGGATGAAGCATTTAAGGTGGTGAAGCCACACGACTGTTCGATGGTGCGTGCCGGGTTGGTTTTGAATCAGCAAGGGCCCTTCGAGACGACTTTTCAAGGGTTCTTTGCCAATGGGCCAAACGACTACCTCATCGTTGGCGGTCCGGGTGCCGAGGATTTTACCTCCACCTTGATGGTTCAATTTGTGGATAGTCAAGTTGACTATTTGAAAAAGAACGAACGCCAGATGATAGGCGCACCGCTAAAAGTGGAATTTGAAAAAATGGTTGACGATCGAAACTTTGAGTTTCAGGTATTGCTCAAAGCTCAAATTCTTTCTGAGTAATCCACTTCCCATCTTTTTCCTTCCATTCGCCGATTAAATAGGACCATTAACAAAATTTAATGGCCTGGTTCGCTGCATTTTGTTGTAATTTCGCGGCACTCTAATGATAATTCTATGCAGTTGAAAAGGTACCTCCTAGCTTTCGTCGTACTACTTTCTTTGAATTCCGCCTTCGGTCAACAACCGATGCGCGTGGAAGGAACGGTTTATGATACAACTGGGACAAAACCCTTGTTGAACGCCGTGGCAGTTGCTGTGCGCATCAAGGATTCACTCCTATTGGACTTTGCTCGTACGGATGCAAGCGGTCATTTCGTTTTGGATGGCTTTCCGGTAGACACTTTCACCTTAATTATTAGTCACCCACAATTCGATGACAAAACCTATTACATGTTTGGTCATGCGGACAATTTCGATATCAAGATACCAAGCATCACCATGCCGAGCAAGGCGCAAGAGCTGGACGAGGTAATCATCTACGCATACAAAGATCCCATTTACTACAAGGGCGACACCTTGGTGTATGTGGCTGATTCCTTTGCGACTTCCGAAAATGCCGTTGTAGAGGACTTGTTGAAAAAACTGCCTGGATTGGAAGTAGGACAAGACGGTACCCTTAAGTCGCAAGGAAAGGAAATTAGTCAAGTACTTGTAGATGGAGATGAATTTTTTGGGAGTGACCCCACCATTGCCACTAAAAACTTAGGAGCAAAAGGAGTAGAAACCGTTCAGGTTTACGAGAAAAAACAAGAAAACGCTGGAGAGGGAGAGGAAACCATTCAGGTACTCGACTTGCGCTTGAAAGATGACGCCAAAAAGGGCTACTTCGGACGAGTCTCCGGAGGAACAGATTTCGATCAGTTTTACGAGGGTGAATTGTTGGTGAATAAATTCAACAAGAGTCAGAAAATATCCGTTTTCATGTTGACTGCCAATACGCCAAAATCTGAATTTGGATTTGGAGACCGCTCCAAGTTTGGTTTGGAGAACGAAGGAAACAATCGCCGCTTCGACGATGATGGAATATTTGTAGACTTCAACGATGGCCAAAATTCAGGAATTCCCAAAACCTTGAAAGCTGGGGTGTATTACACCGATAAATTGGGTGAAAAGAAAAATCACACACTCGGGTTCAACTACTCGTACTACAATACACGTTTGAACTCTATTTCGAGAAGCAGATCGCAGTACTTCGTTGGCGATTCCACTTTTTACTCCGATGACAGTACGCGAAACGAGAGTTTTGACGAACAACACCGCATCAACTTTAAGTACGAGGGAAAACTCGATTCATTAACTCGCTTGGAAATTCGTCCGTCGGCCAACCTTTCCAATGCCACTCAGGTCAACAAAGATTATAGCACCTGGCGCGATGCAAACGATTCCATTTCACGTGTCAATCAAGTTTTCAACGACAACGCGAGCAATTCTACCAGCTTGAGTGGAGATGTCCGCTTGGAGAGAAAATTCATGAAAAAACGACGTCAGCTGAACGTACGCTACATCGGTTCTTACCAAGATGACGCAGCCGAAGGAGTCTTGAGTTCGGATAACCGTTACACTTTCTTGAATTCAAACGATTCATTGGAACAACAAAAGTTGAACAGCAAAATTTCGAAGAACCACAGTGGCGCCTTGACCTATTACGAACCATTGGGCGATAAATTCAAGATTCAGTTGGATTACCAATATGATTACGGATTCAACAATCAAAACAAGGAAACGCGTCAAGATTTCAACCCACTTACAGGACAGTACGATTCAGTCAATCCTATTTTTACCAATAATTTCGACAACCTTCGCCAATCGAATAGAGCTGGTGCTATCCTTTGGTGGGAGTCGCGCAAACACACGATCGACGCTGGACTTCGCGTAAGAAATGTACTGATCGACAATACGAACTTGTTTACCGATGCTGTTATCCAGCAAAATGTAACCAACTACTTGCCGACCTTTACGTACCGTTACCGTCCGAATCAGAGTAAGCGTTTAACCGTTCGCTACCGCACCAATTCTCAATTGCCTGCCATTACCGATTTGCAACCGATTCCTGACAACACCAACCCGAACCGAGTAAAGGTGGGTAACCCGAACTTATTGCCGAATTTCCAGCACAACTTTGACGTAAGCTTCAATACTTACAATGCATTGAAAGGACGTTACATCTACGTTGGTATGAATGGTCAGATTACACAAAATGGATTTGGTGATTCAACGGCTTACATCGCTAATGCTTTTGGTGTTCAACAATCCAAAACAGTCAATGTAGACGGAAACTATTACGCAGTAGGATATGCAGGGGCAGGTTTGCCTTTCTTCAATCGCGTGTTTATGCTTCGTCCGAATTTCAGTTCGTTCATTTCACAAAGCACTTCTTACATTGATGGTGAAAAAAATACCACTTTGTCGAGAACGGCCAGTGCGAATATTGACTATGCATTTATGTGGGATTCGCTCGACATTACCTTGCGCAATTCATTCAATTACAACTCTCCAATCAGTTCCTTGGCCAGTTTCAATACCCAGCCATTTACAACGCAAAGTTATTTCGCGAGTATTTCTTGGAGATTGCCACACGGGTTTAAGATTGAAACAAACGCGAACTACACCATCAACGGACAGCGTTCGAATGGATACAACATCAATTTCTTGATTTGGAATGCTGCCATTTACAAGTACTTCCTCAAAACTCAAAACTTGGAGGTGTCGGTCTTGATGAACGATATCTTGAACCAAAACATTGCAGCGAATAGAAGTGTTTCACAAAACGTTGTAACAGATAACTTCACGAAGATTATCTCTCGTTATTTCTTGGTGAAAACTACCCTGCGTTTTAATAACCGTAAAGCTAAAGAAGAAGATGAAAAAGGTTGGTTCTAAACTAGTATTGGTACTCTGTGCCTTTTTTATTGTCCAAAAGGCAAACGCACAGTTGGTAACCCAAGGACGCATTCTTTTCGAAAGAAAAACGAATTTGGAAAAGAAGTTCGACGACGAACGCATGAAGCGTTGGCTAAATGGCGAGAAATCAAAAGTGGAACAGTTTGAATTGATATTCAACGACACCATGTCCATTTTCAAACCCATTCTATCGGATGCACCCGATCGCATGTCGTGGGCCACAACGCACAACACCATGCGCCAAAATTTCGCCTCCAATGAAAAGGTCATTATTTTGGATTTGGCCGGACAACAGGTCTTTGTGCGCGACACCAATAGTCAGCGTCAATGGAAGATAACCGATAGCAAGAGAAACATTGGTAAATATCGTTGCCGCAAGGCCATTTACGAGGTCAACGATTCTACTCGAATTTACGCTTGGTACAGCGTAGACATCGTTCCATCTGTGGGGCCCGAAGGATATTTTGGTTTACCAGGAGCCATCCTAGGTTTGGCTACCGAAGATGGAGGAATCGTTTACTTTGCCAAAGAAGTGGAACTCACTGAACCCAAAAAAGAAGATTTTGCCATTGAGCTGCCCAAAAAAGATGTTTACAATTTGGAAGAGCTCCGCCAAATGATGGAAAAACAAATGGCCGGACAGCCGTGGGGTCAACGCCTCATTGAAGACGCTTTTCGTTGGTTGTAAATTCAGTTAACATTTCCTGAGAAAACTGTATTTGGTGTTGAGAGATGTTAAAATGAGTTGAATGTGACTTTACAATCAAGAATCTAATCTTGGAGTATTTTATTCTAGAATATCTTCTCGAGTGTTAATACCGCCAACCCAGGGCAAGGCTTATGCTGTACCCAGTTGCCTCGGCTTCACTAAGCTTTTGTAGGGACTCGTTTTTCACTTTCCAGGTTGGAGAGGTGAGGTCCCATTGCCATTCAGCTTTGGTTGATATTGAGAAGTGTTTAAACACGATAACCCTTTGTTCGACTGACAATTTTGGTGCAAAGAAGGGCTTTTGATATCTGTTTCGTCTATTTGTTTTGTTAGAAACAGTTAAGTCCCTATTTCCAAACAACAATCTACCCGCATTGAATCCAAATGCCAGTAGTAAATCGAAGTTGTTTGTGCGTGGAAACAAATCTTTGCCTCCATCCATTCCGAAATGGAAACCTCTGAGGTAATATCGTGAACTATCGTTTATAGCCAAGATGATGGGTGCTGAGTGATAAAGTGCATAGTCAACATGCATGTCTATCTCGAACTTGCGGCTCGCAATGAAGCTGCCAGAATAAGATGCCCCAGCACTGCCTAAGTAATTGTTGAAAGATGAACCAAAGGAGGACTGAATGTCACTATTGAATCGGTTCAATTGATAATACCGAAAGCCGTAATAAATTGCCCATACCGAATTCTGAGAAACCCAGCCTTTCGCGAAGCTTCTTTCTGGGTTTACATCCAATTCAGAAGAGTCAACTACTTGAGCAAAGCAGAGGCAGAAATGGGAAGTGAATATTAAGAGGAATACGGATTTCATACCACCGTTTCTCATACGGATAAGTGCATGGATGATGGTTGGTTTTACCCCTCTTCCGCTACTACTTCCGTTACAGCAGGAATGTGGTTTTTCAAAAGGGTTTCGATTCCTCCTTTCAAAGTAGCTGTTGACGAAGGGCATCCTGAACATGATCCTTTCAAAACCACGGTTACCTTTCCTTCATCATAGCTTAGGAATTCAATCGCGCCTCCATCATTTTCAACGGCTGGGCGAACATATTCATCCAACAAATCGCGAATCGCGTCGTCGTATTCACTTGGCTCATACGTTCTTTTGACGCCTTCTTTTTCAACATCTGGTGCCGCTTTTGGCTCTGGAAGTTTGGTTAATACATCCTTTCCATCTTGCAGATGATCTTTGATAAATTCGCGCAATTCCATTTGTACGAAATCCCAAGAAATACTGTCGTTGATGGTGATTGTTACAAAGTTGGCCGCAAGAAAAACACCTTTTACAAAAGGGAACTGAAACAAAGCTTCAGCCAAGGGCGAGTACCCTTTACATTCCGCCAAACTGGTAAATTCAGCACTGTCACCCGGCACCAATAGGTACTTGTTAGCCACGAACTTCATGGTTTTTGGGTTCGGTGTCATTTCTGCGTATATGGTAACTGGAACTTTCATGCTTTCAATTTGTGGCACAAAATTACGTTAAACTTCCAAGATAAACAGGAGAATTGACCTTGATTGACAACAAGAAAGCCGTATTTTTGAATCGAATGAAATTTCGCATCGTCATACACAGCCTTTTGGCCTTATTCGTTTTCGCTGGTACCACTGGCGTTTACGTTTTTGAGCACATCTGTCAAATAGACGGTCATTCAACATCGCTTTACATTCATCCAGACCATCCTTGTCAGGAACAACGCAAGTCTGCTCATCACGAGGTCAGTCACGGGCATTGCTCCAAAATGGAAACGAGTAGCGAACTTGGGTTCAACAAAGATTGCTGTTCGGATGAAATCCAAGTATTTCAAGTCAATTACGATTATTACCAAAATTGGCATGTTGCCCTACCTCATTTCGTAGCCAGCATAGAACCGATGCTCTGGTCGAATACGATACGCGTATTGATGCACCAGCGAACGACTTTAAGCCAATTCAATCGGCCGCCTCCCCTGGTTACGGGTCGTCAAATTTCCATTTTACATCAAGTCTTTCTGTGTTAGACTTTACTGATCACTCGTTAATTGATGATTAGTAAAAATTGAACACATGAAATATAAAATATTGATAGGTTTTCTATTGTGTTTCCTATCGCTACAGGCTCAGGTCCGAGGAAAAGTTTATGGATCAGACACCTTAGCAAAAAACGCACTTTTTGGCGCAAGAGTCGAGTTGACTTCCAAAGCCGTCCAACTTCGCACAGACGAGGATGGAAAATTTGAATTCGTTCTTCCGAAAGAACTTCCCGATACCTTGATTGTAAGAGCAATGGGTTATTATCCTGACACGCTCATTTTAACAGCCGAGGATCGATTTAGCAACTTTCAAATCATTCTTTATTCCGAACAAATTCTTCCAGAGGTAGTGGCCTCGTACAAAAAAGGCAGCAAGAGCATTTCCAAGTTGCGAACACTTTTGGTGGAAGAATTGGGTGAAGATGAATTGAAAAAAGCCGCCTGTTGTAACCTCAGCGAGTCCTTCGAAACCAACGCCTCTGTGGATGTTTCTATTACAGATGCTGTTTCGGGTGCCAAGCAAATTCAGATGATGGGCTTGTCGGGAATATACACCCAAATCCAACGAGAAAACATTCCTTCGCTAGGAGGTTTGGAAAGTGCTTATGGCTTGAATTCCATCCCAGGTACTTGGGTGCAAAGTATTCAAATCACCAAGGGTACAGGTACGGTAGTGAATGGCTATGAATCCATGGCCGGGTTGATCAACATTGAATTGAAAAAACCAGATAATGCCGAACGCTTCTTTGTGAACGGCTACGGCAATCAATTTGGTCGATCTGAATTGAACATTCATACCGGTTTCGGTGTGGGTAAAAAAGACAAGTGGTCTACTGCCTTGTTTGCACATGGTTCTATCGTTCCTCAGGACGTAGATCGCAACAATGACGGTTTTCGCGATTTTCCGAACGGAACCAATGCCGCTTTTTTCAATCGTTGGCAATACGTCGGTGAGAAAATGGAAGCCCAATTTGGTGTGAATGCCTATGCCGAAGAAAAGCTGGGTGGATCGGTTGGTTTTTTCAATAGCTACAATGCCGACTCAACCTCGGGGTTCTACGGTGTAAAAAGCAAAACAAATCACTACGATTTCTTTGCGAAAACAGGTTTCTTCATGCCCAAGAAAATCGGTCGTTCACTTGGCATTCTGTACGCTGCTAAGTATCACGAAAACAATTCATCCTTCGGATACCGTCATTATGAAGGAGTGGAAAAAAGAGGGTATATCAACGTTATTTACGACGACATCATCGGTAGTAGTTTACACAAAATTCGCACAGGAGTAAGTGGTACTTATGTGGAGTTCGATCAGCACATTGGCTTGGTTAACGACAACCGAACAGAGATCATTCCAGGAGCCTATTTCGAATATACCTATTCGGGAATTCGCTTTACACAAGTGGCCGGTATGCGCTACGATTACCACAACCTTTTTGGCGGAATTTTCGTTCCCCGCGTTCACAGCAAATATGCACTGAGCGAGTATACCGACCTGCGTTTCACAGCCGGACGAGGTTGGCGCGTTCCCAACTACATGATGGATTATGTGTCGCTTTTGGCAACGAGTCGCAACTGGAAAGTTCCTTTTGCACCACAACAAGAGATCTCATGGAACATCGGTGGGTCTGTGGTTCAAGACTTTAAACTTTTCGACCGCAAGGCAAGTTTGGTATTGGATTACTATTACACCTATTTCGAAAATCAATTGATCGTGGACCGCGATATCGATCCGAGTTCCATAGTTTTCAGCTACAGCAAAGATTTGTCCTTTTCCAATGCCGTACAGGCCGAATTAGCGGTTAGTCCTACGAAACAATTCGACATTCGTTTGGCCTATAAATATCTCGACGTTCGAGCCATGTACAACAATGTATTGCAGCAAAAAGTAATGGTTCCTACCCATCGTGGATTTGCCAATTTCGCTTATCAAACCAGAAACAAAAAATGGTCGTATGATTTAACAGTTTCGGTATTTGGTGAATCTCGTTTGCCATCTTACCGAGACGAGAATGGGGTTGTTCACAACAACGATCGCTCGCAAACGTTTCCTTTGGTAAATGGTCAGGTTACTTATACCTATAAGAAATTTGATTTTTACCTAGGAGGGGAAAACCTGTTGGATTACCGTCAAGCGGATCCCATACTCGGAGTAGATAATCCTTTCGGATCGAACTTTGATGCAACGAGGGTGTGGGCACCCGTAATGGGACAAATGATCTATGCCGGATTCCGCTTTTCCATTGAACAAAAAGAACACGAATAAGAAAATTTTAAACGAAAAATCATGAAAAATATCCTGTTTATCTGCATCCTTTTGATGGGAGCAACGAGCTTCACTTTGAGTGGAGAAGTAATTACTAAAAAATATAAAACCTCAGCTGAATGTAATTCGTGCAAAAAAAGAATTGAGGAAAAACTCAATTACACAAAAGGAGTGCGCTTTGCAGAGCTAGATGTGCCCACGAAAGTATTGACCGTGAAGTTCAAAAAGGATCAAATTTCGGAAGCCGAATTGAAGAAAATTGTATCCAGCCTTGGGTACGATATTGCCGAGGTAAAAGCCAATCCAGAAGCCTATGAAGCATTGCCTACTTGTTGCAAAGTGGGTGGTATGGATCACTAGTGGTTTTATTTCTAACTTTCAGGGGGCAGAAAGGAAAAAGAATCAACTCTTATTTTCATTACTTTTGCCCCCGTATAATATCTTAATCCTAAAAGAGAATGTCATATTTGTTTACCTCTGAATCTGTTTCAGAAGGACATCCAGATAAAGTTGCAGATCAAATCTCTGATGCCTTGATTGACAACTTCATGGCTTTTGATCCAACTTCTAAAGTAGCTTGTGAAACCTTAGTAACAACTGGACAAGTTGTGTTAGCAGGTGAAGTAAAAACAAAAACATACTTGGACGTACAATCCATTGCTCGCGAAGTAATTCGCAAGATTGGGTACACCAAGTCGGAATATATGTTTGAAGCGAACTCATGTGGTATTTTGTCGGCTATCCACGATCAGTCACAAGATATCAACCAAGGGGTTGACCGTACCAAGCCAGAGGAGCAAGGTGCGGGTGACCAAGGGATGATGTTCGGCTATGCCACCAAAGAAACGGATAACTACATGCCGTTGGCTTTGGATTTAGCACACAAAATTTTGCAAGAGCTTTCTGAGATTCGCAACAACGAGCCTCGTTTGATCGATTACTTGCGTCCGGATGCTAAGTCGCAGGTTACAATTGAGTATTCTGACGACAATGTGCCGCAGCGTATCGATACAATCGTAGTTTCTACACAACACGACGATTTCGGTGCCGAAGCCGCTATGTTGGATAAGATCAAAAAAGACATCGTTGAAATCGTTATTCCTCGCGTGAAGGCAAAATTGAAGCCGGAATTGCAGAAGTTGTTCAACGACCAAATTACTTACCACATCAACCCTACAGGTAAATTCGTGATCGGTGGTCCACACGGAGATACAGGTTTGACTGGTCGTAAAATCATCGTTGATACGTACGGAGGAAAAGGTGCTCACGGAGGTGGTGCTTTCTCAGGTAAAGATCCTTCAAAAGTTGACCGTTCAGCAGCCTATGCTACTCGCCATATCGCGAAAAACATGGTAGCAGCTGGCTTGTGTGACGAAGTTTTGGTTCAGGTATCTTACGCCATTGGTGTAGCAAAACCATGTGGTTTGTTCATCAATACCTACGGAACAGCGAAGGTGGATATGACAGATGGAGAAATTGCTCGCAAGATTGAAGAGATCTTCGATATGCGTCCTTACTTCATCGAGCAACGTTTGAAATTGAGAAACCCAATCTACTCTGAAACAGCAGCCTACGGTCACATGGGTAGAAAGAATGAAGTAGTTTCAAAAACCTTCAAGTCTCCAGATGGTGAAACCATTACTCGTGAAGTAGAATTGTTTACTTGGGAAAAATTGGATTACGTAGACCAGGTAAAATCAGCCTTCGGTCTTTAATAAAAGCTTGTTCCCTGCTTCGGCAAGGTTCAATAGGATAAAAATCCACTTAATAAAAAACCCGCAGTCTTTCGATTGCGGGTTTTCTTTTTGGGTCTTCCAGGAATTTAGACTACTTCATCTATTTCCTCATCAAGAAAGGCAAAAAACTCATCAACATCAGTTTCTAAACTCGCTGTGGATTGACCCATCTGCTCTTTTTTCCAGAGATAATAATCCACTTTGTACGCGTCTGCCTGAAGCTTCTCCGTATTGTTTTGTCTCAAGTCCTTACGCAACTGTCGTTTCGCTTCACGCAAGCCTTGTGCACATTCTCTCTCTTGTTTTTTGGCCTGGCGAATGGCTACTTTTTGATCCGCCTTGAGATCGCGTCTGTCAATACGCAAGTACTTTTTATCTCTACGCAAATCTGCCTTCGCTTTTCGGACCTCTTTCTTACTCATGTGAGCAGGAATGGTCTTGTTCGCCTCTTTGTTCAACTTCAATTGTTTCTTGTGATAGGCAATTCTTTCTTTGTCTTTTTGAATACGCGTCATGGTAACTTGCATGTCTTTGTATTCCTTGCGATTCTGAAGTCGATTACCTTTTAGGCTTTCTACTTCTTTCTCTTTTTTGAAAAATGGTAAGTCCATTGAAAATCCTGACCCTACCATACCGAAGCTTATCATCCCGACAAGCATCCAGTTCCTCAGCTTTAACTTTTCCATTTTGTTTTGTTTTTAAGTTTCCTACATCGTATCGAAGAAGGTGCCAGAGGAGCAAGCGAAAGTGTAACTCATTGATTTTGTATGATTTGAGCTGGTTGCACCTGGCCCATTTTCTTTCAGTTTGAAAAATTTCTTTTCATTTCGGAAGTAAAAGCGAGCCTAACTTTCCGAATGGTCCTTTGTTTGCCACCATCCTGAATCGATTTCAAGCTTCTCCCAAATTCTTTTACCCTGTTCTGCTTATTCAGCCGCAACGAAATAGGTTGTTCCGCCAATTGGTCATGATATAAAGGTGACTGAGTCTGAAGTATAATCAGCTGTTCTTGTAATGAAAACTCAATCTTTTGATCACACTATATAAGTGCTAATCACAGTCACTCCCTTTCAGCTACCTATCTCACTTTTCATTCTTGTGGTACAAATCAGACCATTCTAAATTTTGAGGATAGAAAAGGGGATTCAGGCTCGGTATTGGGCATGTACCCAAACGAGTAAACCCCCTACAAAATGCAGAGGGTTTTCTTCGACGATTTTACTCCGGTCAGACATCTTGGTCCATATCGTCAACAATGTTTAAAAGAGGAGGGCCCGATCTATGCTGCTTCTACTTGGGTTGTTTGTTAAATGTCCTGTACGAATGCTCTTGGCAGAATGGCAGCATAGAGTTCAACGGACCCGAACTACTTCTTGCTGGAAGGAGGTAGTCGAAATTAATGCCAAAGCCACAATTCAAAACTATTCTGCTGATTTTCTGAAAGTTACATTCTTGCATCCCTCCCAAACATTTTCATTTTGGCGATTTTCTTTTCAAATACAAAACCTAAGGGTCGTTTTTGGCCATAAAAAAACTCCCTTGCCTTTCAACAACGGAGCTTCCTTTATATCCTCGTGCCAGAGTTAATTCATTATCACTTCCCAATGATCGTCTTGCAAGCTTCCCAATTCATGTCCTGCCCCCAGTAAATAATTGAATTTTCCTTTGGGCAAACGTTCAGCAACCAATTGAGAACTTTCTTTGTCGGCCATCGTATCCTGATCGCCAAGATTGATGGTTACCAAGCACTGAATTTCAGATAAATCGTCCTGCATCAACTCATTGGACGACCCCAATGATCGCATCATCTCTGCGGTATTGAAAAGCACATTGCGCCAGTTATGATCGCCGTGCTGACTCTTAAGCCAAGATGCAAAATGAGGGACCTTTTCTTCGATCAAGTCTGGGTTTAGTTTTCGAACTTCTTTTTCAGCTCCTTCTTGGGTCCAATTGAACTTGGTGCCAAAGGTGAAAATATGGTCCAACTTGCTTTTTTGGGTCAAGGCATACTTCAGCGCGACATATCCTCCCATGCTGTAGCCAAAAATGGAGACGTTTTTGAGTTGATTGTCCTGAATAAAATCTCGCAATTGATCCACCAACATTTGAATGGAAAATCCACCTTTCATTTCGGTCGAACCATGCCCGTGAAAAGTAAACCGATGAACAGTATAGTGCGACTTAAATCGCTCCTCTATTTTGATCATTTGCCTCTCTGTTCCTAAGGCTCCGTGAAGAAGAATAATATTGGGTTTCATTCCTAGTGTCGTGTCAATTTATTAGCTGCTTACCGAGCTGCCTGGAGGGTTTACGACTACTTCTTGTTTAGGTTTCGTTCTCGCACAAATGTTTTTCAATTTTACACCAAAAGAAGGAGCAGAAAAATCCACTCCCTTCGTTTCCAAATGGCCCAAATTACATGAAAAACCCTACCTTCGAACCCGAACTGGGCTCGGCCGATTTGGCCAATGGAGAATCGTGTGCAATTCACGAACTGTCGCGCAACTGTAAGAGGTAAACAACTCAAAGTCAGACCACCAACCCAGTTAAACATGGCTTTCGCGAATTGAAGCTGTCGTTACTCCCCTACTAAGGGACATGCGTCATCTCCATTTCTGCTGGCTTCAAAACACAAAAAGATGACAAAAGAAGAAAGAATCAAGCAATCGGAAACCCGCATTTTTAAAGCTGTATTTCCCAATACTACCAACCATTACGATACCCTTTTTGGAGGAACCGCCATGCAATTAATGGACGAAGTTGCCTTTATTGCTGCCACTCGTTTTTGTCGCCAAAGAATGGTTACCGTGAGCAGCGATCGAATCGACTTCAAAAAACCCATCCCCGCAGGAACGATTGTGGAATTAGTAGGAAAAGTGAGTTACATCGGCAACACGAGCTTAAAGGTTCGAGTGGACATCTATATCGAACAGATGTATACCGATGCCCGAGAGAAAGCCGTGAGTGGAGAATTTACCTTTGTGGCCATCAACGACGCCAAAGAACCCGTAAAAATAATGGAATAACCTGCATGCCTAGGAGTCAACCCGTTGGGGGGACGACTCCTCTAGACATTTTGGTTTGAATGTACCCTCGGTGAGGAAACTTCTTGGATCAACTAGTTCAAGGCTAAGTGTTCGCACGCTGTCATTTTCGTTTCATTGAAAATGATGTAATGACTTCCCTTTTCATTGGCTATACGAAGCCGGTACGACAACTTGTTGTTTTGATTCAAAATTTGTTGTTTGATCAAGGCGCCAAAAACGACGTGTTTACATGAAAGCTGGAGGTACAATGGCTGTTCGGGTGTGTAAAAAATACCCGCAACCAAGGCTGCTTTTCTGATACAGTTCAAGAGTTCGTCGCGGTGCTTGTTGATGTAATAAATATTATTAGTCGGATTATCGATAACAATCGTTCCATCGCGATCAAGTTTGAGGCACGGTTTCTCATTTCTTTCATGCGAAACTCGCTCGACAATAAATAACATAAAAATCCTTCATTTTAGGTGTAACAAAAACGGAAGGAAATGGAGGAGAAAAACTGTGGATCTAAACCAAAAAGACCTAAATACCTATCAATTGTTTGTAAAAATAAGAAATTTCGGCCTTCTTGAGAAAATCTCAGGTCCTTAAAAAGGACTAAAAAATGCCCGTAAAAAAAGAAAGGAATAGCAAAAATGTCTATTCCTTTCTTTTTGGATTGTTATGGTTTATGCTCCTTAGTATCTTATTTTGCTAGAAAAACAAAGCCTCTTTCATCGATCATTGAACCGTCATTGGCAAAGCCAACTTCTAATTTCCAAGCGTAAATTCCCGAAGGCACCACTTGGTTGTTGAATGTTCCATCCCAACCAATTTGTGGGTTTAACGATTCAAAAAGTACATTCCCTTTTCTGTCATAAATCCACAAATGATAATCGTAGGCATCTATTTTGGGCGATAAAACAGGTTTAAAAGTAGCGTTGAACTCGTTTCCATCTGGCGAAAATGCATTCGGAATGTAGTAAGCCAAATCGTCGATGGTTTCAATTTCCACCGAATAACTCAAGTAGCTGTAACAGCCAGAATCGTTTGCCGCTTCTATCAACAGGGTATAAATTCCCGGAATGGAATTGAAATGGTACGTCGCTTCTTCGGAGTTCACAACACTACCGTCGGGCAAGGTCCAGGTATACGCATACGTCGGTGGAGAAGCAAGGAATTGTCCTAGATCACTGATTTCATTCGGACTCGACGTGATGCTCACACCACTTGGAACTGGGGCAACAAACACATTAAAATTGGCCGTTTGGGTACATCCATGAGCCGACTGACCTTCAACTTGAAAAGAAGTGTTGGCCAAAGGTTGAACCGTTGCCGTTGGTCCCGTAATACTGATAATGCTACTGTTGGGTGCCCAATTGTATTGAACTGCATTTCCTTGAGCGGTCAAATCGATGGTTTCACCCAAGCATAGGGTCGTATCATATCCTTGAAGAAACAAGTTGTCTGGAGCGGTTACACTCAGTGTATCTCGATAACAACCCGAAGCTGTTTCGTACTGAAAAGTGTACAAACCTCCACTGTAGTTGCCCGCCGATACGTTCAAGTTATCCGACGTTTGTGCCAACAAAGCCTCCCCATTCAAATACCATTGACCGGCTCCGGCTCCCAGGTTGGGATGTTGCGCTTGTAAACTTAGGTTGTTGGAACAATGACTACCACTGCTCGCAATCTGTACGGGAACAAATTGATCAGTTTCGTTTATCACCAGCTGATCCAGCACAAAGTAAGGGGCACAGTTGCTGTTCACCACATCTTGGCTCGAAGGCCAAATCGCAGGCAAAATACAGTCGGTTCCAATCAGTATTTCTTGAATGTTGGCGCCGGGTGTAAACTGAATGGTAATCAACTGATATCCATTGGTATCCACCGAAACATTGCTACTTCCCAACAATTGAAACGAAGCCGAAACGCTCGTTGGACAATCGAAGGTATTGAGCGGTAAATTGCCGCAGTTGGTCGCCCCATACACCACAAAATCGATTGAATCGGCATAGTTCGCCAAGGTAGACTGACAATTGGCAGACCCGTCAGCCGTGAGCAACGTCATTCCTACGTAAAACTTCAAGGTGTAGGAATTTCCCGCCAACAATGGGTTAGACAAACAGGTACCCAGGTACTCCTTGTAATCGGAAGTAATGGTGATGGCAGAAGCTCCTTGTCCGTCTGGAAAAGGATACAGATTGGTATTGGCAAATGGCCCAACAAAGCCGCAATCGTTCAAAAAATCCGTTGCACCAGCAGTTGCTTGCGACCAATTGGTTGCGCAACTCATTTCGCCGAATGTCGTGGGGCAGCAATCTTTTAACTCAAATGATTCATTCACTACAAAAGAACCCGGAAATGGATCGTTTCCACTTGCGGCACAGTCGCAATCTGGATCGTTTAAATCCACCAAACCATCTCCATCGTCATCTATTGCATTGTTGCAGATTTCTTGAGAAAAGGAGAAAAAAGAAATAACTAAAAAGGAAAAAAAACTGAGTTTTTTCATCTAACCAATCGAAATAAAAAAATTTGGCGCGAAGATACTTTGCTTATTCGATTAAGCTATGCATTAAGAGTATTAAGTTTTCCTTAAATGCCCGTTTTTACTGAAAAATAATCATTTGTTTACATGGCAAAATATTCAAGTAACTCATTCTTAACACATTGAAGATTTATCAAAATCTGCCGCTTATGTGTTAAATAATTGTTATGCGTTGCCAAGCATCTTTCTCCTCCTACTCACACCACTTTTCCAGCCTTGATTCTTCTTCTTAAATTCATCCCAAGATCCAAGAGTCATGAACCTCATACAAGAACTTTATACACGCATCGAAGACGCTAACCTTTGGGAAAAAAATCTGGTTTTGAAGCGAAACGAGTACCTGAAAGTTGCTGGTACGACGGATACTCATGTGTATTTCATCGTTTCTGGCTCCATCAAAATATCCATTGTTCACGAATACGAAGACCACATCATACGTTTTGGTTACCAAAACAATTTCATAACTGCTTTGGATAGTTTCATCACCGAACGACCTTCGGATTTGTTCATGCAAGCCATAAAGAAGTGCGAACTCAAAGTGCTGAGCAAGAGCACGTTTGTCAATTTTCTTCATTCTCGAATTGAAAACAAAGAGCTTTGGGACCGCGTTACGGAGTCATTGATTTTACAACAATTGGAGCGCGAAAAAGACATTCTTATTTCCTCTCCCAAGGAGCGCTTTGACCGTGTTTTGAAGCGAAGTCCACAGCTATTTCAAGAAATTCCGCACAAATACATAGCTTCCTATTTACGGATGACGCCCGAAACGCTTTCTCGCTTGCAAAAATCTTGATTCAAATCAAGAATGGGGGCAACATTTTGCTTGAGCTTTGTCAAAAAAAAAACAATGGACGCAGAAAAACACCTACAGCAATTAATTGAACGCACTCGCTTGAACTTGAACGAGGTAGAGGAGTTTAAAAAACTTTCCGATCAAGCCTTGAACAAGCGCCCTCGAGCCGAAGCTTGGAGTATACTTGAATGCGTCGAGCACCTCAATCGCTATGGGGCATTTTATCTGCCTGCTATCGAACAAAGTTTGCAGAAAGCCAAAACGGACGATTTGAGAAGTTTTCGTTCAGGACTATTGGGAGGATATTTCGCCAAAAGCATGTTGCCAAAAGAAAAGCTAAACAAAATGAAAACTTTCAAGGAAATGAACCCCATTCATTCCAAACTCAATCAAGAGGTACTTCAAACTTTTGTTCACCAACAAGAAAGAATGTTGACCCTTTTACAAGAAGCCCGGAAGGTAGATTTAACCAAGACCAAAACGCCAATTTCCATTTCGAGGCTCTTGAAGTTCAGGTTGGGCGACACCTTTCATTTTGTCATCAACCACAATTGGAGGCATTTGGAGCAAGCCAAGAAAAACGTTTAACAAAAAAAGGGGCAACCAAAAGTCGCCCCTTTCCTATTTCGAATGTAAAATTCTTATTTCAAATCCGGCATCTCACGTGTGAAAGCTGGAATTCCCGTAACATCCATACCTGTAATCAACAAGTGGATATCGTGTGTTCCTTCGTACGTGATAACTGATTCCAAGTTCGCCATGTGACGCATGATGGAGTATTCTTGTGTAATACCCATAGCTCCATGAATCTGACGAGCTTCGCGTGCGATGTTCAAGGCAATCTCTACGTTGTTGCGTTTTGCCATTGAAATTTGAGCAGAGGTTGCTCTACCTTCTTCGCGCAATTGACCCAAACGGAAAGTCAACAATTGAGCCTTTGTAATCTCAGTGATCATTTCCGCCAATTTCTTTTGAATCAATTGGAAACCACCGATTGGAACACCGAATTGAGTTCTTTCTTTGGAGTAGCGCAAAGCCAAATCGTAACAATCCATGGCAGCACCCAAAGCACCCCACGCAATTCCGTAACGGGCAGAATCCAAACAGCTCAATGGAGCTCCCAAACCTGAACGTCCTGGTAGAATGTTCGCCTTCGGAACTTTAACGTTCACAAAAATCAACTCACCTGTAGCTGATGCGCGCAATGAATGTTTCCCATGCATTTCTGGAGTTGAGAAACCTTCCATTCCTCTTTCCACCACCAACCCGTGAATACGTCCAGTTTCATCCTTCGCCCAAACTACCGCGATATCAGCAAATGGTGCATTGGAAATCCACATTTTTGCTCCATTCAAAATAACGTGGTCGCCCGCGTCTGTGAAATTAGTAATCATCCCACCTGGGTTGGATCCGTGGTCTGGCTCGGTCAAACCCAAACAACCCAAAAA
>JAOASF010000014.1 GCA_025210175.1 Crocinitomicaceae bacterium
AAGCTATCAATGGAATTGGGCATTGCCGGCGAGAAAGTACTACGCTGAAATTTAGTTGGCTTCGGCAAACTTTTTGAAAGCTTCCAAATGCTTCATGCTCTGTTTCTTGAACATTCCGGGAAACAGCCAACCAAAAATCTTCATTACACCGGCCAAACGAAACTCCTGATGCGTTCGGTAGAGCGTCTGATTTCCTTGATCTACAAATTCATTTTGAATGATGTTTAGTACCCCGTTTGCCTCGTAGGTACCACTGAAACTATCCGGTAGATTCTTTTCCGTAATGGTTTCAATCATTTCCATTTTGCGTTTTCCAAGTTGGAAGGTAAGCTTACTTTTTGCACCTACTTCTCCCGGGGTGCCCGAGATCATTTCAAATTTTTGAAGACCTTCCATCCATTTGTACAAGTTGTCAACAGAGTCGAAAAGCTCAGTAACCTCTTCGCGAGGTTTATCAATGATGATTTCGCAGGTGTATTTCATAATCCAACAATTCAAAGAGTCGAATTTAGAAAGTTTTTTGCAGCAGCAAGGCACATAGACACTTTTCTGTATCATCTTTAAAGTGTTTTGCTTTTTCGAATACTTTTGAAGAAAGTAGACAGATACAAAACAATAATGGAAAACCTTCACGAATCAGTACAAGAATATTACGGAGTTGAATTGCAACAATCCGAAGATTTAAAGACCAACGCTTGTTGCACGCTAACCAAGCCACCAAAACATATTTTGGAAGCCCTGCGTTTGGTAGCAGATGAGGTTCAGGCCAAATATTACGGTTGTGGATTGACCATTCCGGATCAGGTGGAGGGGCTGCGCATCCTGGATTTAGGTTCTGGTAGCGGGCGTGACTGTTACATTGCTGGTAAACTAGTAGGAGAGTCAGGACATGTGGTTGGGGTAGATATGACCGACAATCAATTGGCTGTGGCGAACCAGTATGTTGATTACCACCGCGAGAAGTTTGGCTACGCAAAATCGAATGTTGAGTTCGTGAAAGGAAACATCGAAAGATTGGACGAACTCAACTTAAAAAAAGGAAGTTTTGACTTAATCATATCGAACTGTGTTATCAACCTGGCTCAAGACAAGCAAAAGGTATTGAACGATGCATACGAATTGTTGAAGCCGGGAGGCGAAATGTATTTTTCGGATGTTTATGCTGACCGTCGTGTTCCTACTTCACTGCAAGAAGACCGCGTACTTTGGGGTGAATGTATCTCCGGCGCTTTGTACTGGAATGATTTCTTGAACTTTGCAAAGAAGGCAGGGTTTACGGATCCAAGAGCGGTGGAGAATAAACCAATCACTGTAGAAAATGAGGAGTTGGAAGCTTTGTTGGGGGACATCAAATTCTTCTCTGTTACCTACCGTTTGTTCAAGTTGGATGGGTTGGAAAGTGACTGTGAGGATTATGGACAAGCTGTGGCGTACAAAGGAACCATAGCCGAAGCTCCGAGTTCAATGAAACTGGATGATCACCATATCTTCCCAAAAGGTAAAATGATGACCGTTTGTGGGAATACTTATCGCATGTTGCACGATACTCGATTCAAGAGTCACTTCGATTTCTACGGATCTTGGGATACCCATTACGGAATATTTGAAGGATGTGGAGGATCAATGCCTTTTTCAACTGCTGATAGCAATTCCGACGTCGGCGGTAGCTGTTGCTAATTTTTTCTAGAAGAACTTTGTTTAATATTGCTTTGTCAATGAAGATAAAGCCAAAGTTTCGCAAGTTGCTTAAGTGGAGTGCAAGAATCATAGTTTATGGTTTTGCCTTTTATGGACTTGCGATGAGCGCCACCTATCTGGCCGTTAAGTACAAGTGGACCAATGTAGGAGGAGTTGTGGATCGAAACAATCCTTATTTTGAGGTCATACAAGACCGCAAATTTTCTGCAAAGGATCCTGAAAACGGGAGTCAACAAGACCTGATTACCTTGCGGCGAATTTTGATTTTGGAGAAATTCTATCCAGAAAACGCACGCAAAATTTTGAAGGTTTACAAAACCCCAGGTCAGATTCACATCGCCATACAAATGTTGGATGCTACTGATTTACGACTCAAAAATAATGCTGATTATCGCCAAGAGATGAAACGTCTGGCAGCTGAAATCAAGCAGAAAGGAAGTCCGGAAAACTTATTCGAATGGATGAATGTGCCCGAATGGCAAGCCTTTAAAGAAGCAGTGGTAAAGGATCGGGCAGTGATCGATTCTGTAGCCGAAAAGGTTGGAGTGGAACCTCGTTTGATCATAGCCTGTTTGGTTGGTGAACAAATGCGCTTATTCAATTCCTCCCGCGAAGGTTATAAGCGCTACATGGAACCCTTGAAAGTTTTGGCCATGGAGTCAAATTTTTCCTTTGGGGTAACCGGATTGAAGCCATTTACGGTTCGACAAATTGAGAATCAATTGATCGACAAAAATTCTGAATTTTATCTCGGTGAAGCCTATGAAAACCTATTGGACTACGATTCATTAGAAATAGAGAATATCGAAAAGAATGGCTGGAACGACACGCTTGAAGTTCGATTGAAGCGCTTGGTTCAATTTAAGAATCACTATTACTCATATCTGTATACAGCCATTTTTTTGAAGCAAATTAAAACACAATGGGAAAAGGCAGGGTTTGACATTGGCGATCGACCAGAGATATTGGCCACTTTGTTCAATTTAGGTTTCAATAAATCCAAGCCCAATCCGAACCCAAAAGTTGGAGGTTCGCGATATCAAATCGGACAAAAATATTACTCATTTGGTGCGGTAGCCTACGAGTTTTTCTATTCGGGAGAACTGCTAGATGTGTACCCTTACAAGACGAAATCCTTTGATTGGGCTGGTTTTGATCCTGCTAAAAGTAGCCATTAAAAAGTCCGAAATTTTGCCTAAGCAAAACTGTAGTTAGATTTCTATTTCAATTGTTAAATTTTTCCTAAATTCACCCCAACGAAATCAACTCCATGAAATTACTAAAGCGATTATTTGCCGTTATTGTAGCACTTGTATTGCTATTCTTCATCATTGCCATCTTCGTTGATGGAAATTATCAAGTAGAAAAACAAATTACCATTGAGAAACCCAAAACAGAGGTTTTTAACTACATCAAGTTTTTAAAGAATCAAAACGAGTATTCCGTTTGGCAGCAGATGGATCCCAAGATGAAAAAGTCTTACATCGGTGAGGATGGAACGGTTGGCTTTGTTAGTTCTTGGGAGAGTAGCAACGAGAAGGTTGGCAAAGGTGAACAAGAAATCATGGCTATTGAAGAAGGAAAGAGACTTGATTTTGAGTTGCGTTTTTTCGAACCATTTGAAGCAACGGATAATGCGTACATGATAACGGAAGAAAAATCTGCGAAGTCGACTGTAGTGAAGTGGGGCTTCAAAGGAGAAATGGGCTACCCGATGCGAATTTTCCTTTTGTTCATGGATATGGATGAAATGCTGGGTAAGGATCTGCAAGATGGCTTGTCTAACCTGAAGAAAAATTTGGAACAGAATTAAAACAGAGCCAACAAGAAATAAGCAAGGAGTCGAAAGGCTCCTTTTTTGTTTCAATCTTTAAGGGCGAGAATTGCGTACATCAAGCATGAAACCTTGGATCGCATTTCTTTTTTTAATTTACGTGCTACATTCGTGTTCTGATAACACCGAGGTAGAGCTTTCTTGGGAAAAAAGTCTATCAACAGCCATTTTTAAGCAAGCACAAAAAGAACAGAAGTTGGTTTTGTTGAGCTTGGAAGCTAATTGGTGCCATTGGTGTCATGTAATGGAAGACTCTACCTATGAAAATGCCGAAGTAAGACGGTATTTGAAAGATCACTTTGTATTGGTAAAAGCCGATCAAGATGCCAACCCTGCATTGGCTGCTCGCTACCGAAAATATGGTTGGCCAGCAACCATTGTTCTCAATTCGAAGGGGGAAGATGTATGGAAGAACGCTGGTTATATGAATCCTTTCGATTTTTTGAGCGAACTCAAAAAGACAGTGACTAACCCAACTTTAAGCACAACGGAAAGTCCGCGAACGAATGTAAAAAGGAAGGATAGAAAGGAAATATATCAAGAATTGAAAAGTTCGTTGAGCCGTTACTTGGACATAGAGAAAGGAGGGTTTAAGTCTGGGCAAAAAAGTATTGACGGGCAAACTTTTGAGTATGCTTTGTATCATTCGTCTCAAGCTTTATTCAAGCGGTGGGTTTCCGAAAGTGTTCAAGGGGCCTACAACCTATGCGATCCGGAATGGGGTGGGGTTTATCAATACTCGACCCATGGCGATTGGAACCATTTGCATTTTGAGAAACTCCTGCATATTCAAGCTCGTTATCTGCAAATTTTCGCATTGGATTATGCGTATTATTCTTCAACGGAGTCCAAGCAAAAGGCAATGGGAATTGTTCGGTATTGTGACCAATTTTTCAAACAAAAGACAGGGCTTTACGCCAATGCTCAGGATGCCGATTTGGAAAAAGGAAAAAAAGCTACCGACTATTTTACCTTACCAGATCAAGCAAGAAGAGCCTTGGGAATACCAAAGGTAGACACCAATACCTACACTTTTTCGAATGCCGAATATGCGGCCGCCTTGCTTCATTTTTATGCGGCAACAGGAGATAAAACCCTGCTCCACCGAGCCTTGAATATTGAAAAGAACCTGCTATCCAGAAAATCAGATAAGGGATTGTATGGCCATGCTTTTGGGCGAACCGAACTCTTCACGTTGAGAGACAATATTCCCATGCTTTACTATTTCATTGAGGTGTCCAAACTCTTTCCGAACAATGCAAGATATGTTGAAGAAATAAAAAACTTGAGTCAAGCAATTGTGCATCACTTTCAGTTGACCAATGGAAGTTTCAAGAGCTTTGAGGGTGACAATGGACTGGTGCCGCAGCCCGTTTTGGAGGAGAATATCCGCTTGGCGCGTTTGCTGCTATGGGTAGGAAGGCGGTACGAAAATGAGAAGTTTGTTCAATACACCGAGCAAATATTGGCTTATTTGACAGCACCCGAACAACGAAATGAATTAAGAGTGGAGCCTTATGTTTTGTTTACAATGGAAGAAATGGAAGCAGAAATCAATAAGGTACTCATCAAAAAGATAGGCGAGAACCAAAATTTGCACATTCAATCCTTCGCTATGGCTCCTTTTTACACGCGATTTGCCGCATTTTCAGCGAAGGATGTTCCTACTGATTACAAAGAGATGTTCGCTTCTTTTCAACAGAATGTCGGGTTCATTTGCACGAGTCAATATTGCTCATCACCCTTGAAATCGAAGTCAGATGTGGTGGATTTCTATAAACGTTTTGTGCGGTTTAACTGAAATAAACGTCTAAAATTCGCTCTATTTTGGCTTGTTCCAGGGGTTTGATTTCATAACCTTTCACATCTTCAATGCGAAGGGCTCTTTCCCGATCTTTTGGGTTTTCAGAGGTCGTAAGCATCAAAATGATTGCCTTCGACTTTTGAGCAGGATCGAGGAGTTGATAGTGTTCCAAAAATTCCCAGCCATCCATTTTGGGCATGTTGATGTCTAAAAAGATCAAATCAGGTGTTAACTGATTTTCATTCTTCAAAAATTCCAAGGCCTGAACGCCGTCATTTACGATGTCAACACGCTCGGTGATGCCCATTTTGTCAATCACCATTTTGTGTAAGAAGTTATCCGCTTCGTTATCGTCGATTATTAGAATGCTTTTGAGTTTTATGGACATTTGCTTGAAAAAAATGTTGTACGAAGATGCGAGTTAAGTTCTTCTCTATTTGGCTTGATCTAAAGTTTTGAGTTAGGGAAATTACAAAGATCTCGGTTATCAGCGTGAAAATAAGGTGGCATTTTTCACTTTTTTAAAGGCGTAATCAGTTAAAATTTTACAACTAAGTTTTACTTTTTGGTATATCGAAAAAGAAGGTCGTTCCCTTGCCTAATTCCGATTCAAGCCAAATTCGACCGCCGTGTAATTCAACTATTTTTTTAACCTGAGCCAAGCCAATTCCCGTACCTGGATATTCGCTTACGTGAAAGAGACGCTTGAACAAAACAAAGATTTTACCGTAGTGCACGGAGTCGATACCAATACCATTATCCGACACTGAAAAGCGATACTCGTGCTCTTTTTCAACACAGCGGATGCGAATGAGAGGTGTTACATCTGCTTTTCTGAATTTTATCGCATTTTGAATGAGGTTTTGAAAGACCGATTTTATCCCGGAAGAATAGGCCATGATGGTAGGCAGTTCACCCACATCGAACCTTGCCTTGGCTTCTGTAATCATTGCTTCCAGATCGTTTTGGATATCACTAAGCATGAAGTTCAGATTGACCGGTTGGCGATTTTGTTCCATGGATATTCGCGAGTATTCCAATAAGTCGCGAATCAATATTTGCATTCTTTCTGTGGCACTTTCAATGGTGGAAAGTATGCGTTTGTCGTTAGAAGTTAACTTCTCCGTAAACCCATCTTTTAATAAATTGACATAATTACTCACCGTGCGCAGTGGTTCTTGTAAATCGTGCGATGCGATGTAGGCAAACTGTTCTATTTCAACCAATTTTTCTTCCGCTTTTTGTCGCTCCATGAGCTCTGCTTCGAGTCTCTGATTGGAACGCGCAAGCGATTTGCGGTTATCGGTTTGAAGAATAAATAAAAGAGCGCCCAAAGAAATACTGATGACGATGCCACCGATTAAGCCAAAGAGTTCGAGAGAGTCGAGTGCGTTGGTGCCAAAGCGGGGAGAGGACTTGAATTCCATGCTCCAAATTTTATTGCCTATCGTCAATGAACTCGTTTTTTCAAAGGCTCCTTTCTTCAAACGTCCGTTTTCTCGGTGCATTCTTTTTCCCTTGTTGTCGAAAATCGACAATTGAATGTCCTTGGGAATGGATTTAAC
>JAOASF010000084.1 GCA_025210175.1 Crocinitomicaceae bacterium
TTCCTAGACCTACCGATCAGCTCTTTACTTTCGGTGCTTTGATTCAGGATCAAATGCCTGGATACGAGAGTTTCAGTGTGCAAATGGGAATGCAATTCGGTACGCGATTACCTTACGGTCCGCCTGATAGAAGTCGTTACAAGGACACCTTGCGCATGAAGTCTTACTTCCGTGTGGATATCGGATTCTCGTATGATTTCCTTTACAAAAAGAAGAATCGCAAAAAGTACAAGACGAACTTTTGGACCAAAAACTTCGAGGATGCAATTATCAGTTTCGAGGTGTTTAATTTGCTGGGAATAGACAATGTCTTATCAAAACAATGGATTCAAGATGTTAACGGGCGCTATTATTCTATCCCCAATAACCTCACCCAAAGACGATTCAATGTCAAGCTTATCTTCCGACTCTAAAGGTTGAGAACGATAATATTTGATAACGGTTTGATTAATAATGGTCTGAATCGATGACTTGAAAATTTGTTTTTCATTTTTTAATCTCAACAACATCTTTAAAACTTATTGTGTATTCACAGGCCATTAACCCTATCATATAGTTACAAAGCAGTACGCATAAAATAAAAAAGGTCGACCCGAAAGCCGACCTTTAATGTTTTGATATTCGTTTAAAGGGCTACCAAAATCTGTCCCACGATAATCAATCCAATCAAATGGTAAAGTGTATTGATTAATAAAAGTTTGACTGATTTTCCTTCCCAAGCAATGGCGTTCAAGTCGCTTGGCAACATGAATCCCAACCAGGTAAAGAATGCTCCCATGAAAGCTTTGTGTTGTGCCGTCATTTCAGCCATTTCTGGTCCTGGAACATAATTCCATGCCTGAAGATCATGAGTCATGACGAAGGCTAATAAGAAACACCCAATCATATTGATGATTAAGCCCTTCATCATTACTTTCATCTCGGGTTTTTGGTCCATAGACATTCCCATTTCCTTGGCCCAAATTTTACCAAATAGGGGAGTGTACCAAAGAAATCCAAAGAAGAAATAAGCAAGCGTTGCGACAAGAATTCCTGTCCAATTAACTACAATCGGCTGATCCATAGTTTTGTTTTAAAGTTCAGTTGAAAATAAAAAATATCTGGAAACAAACGAAGCGCAAAATTGTTTCCTCTGGATAAATGCAATGATTGATTAGAACTCTGCTGGAATGTGAAAATGGAACATTTCCTTGGTTCTCGGGTGTTTGAAGGCAATACGTTCAGCGTGCAAATGTAATCTGTTGGAGACCGTTCCATAAAGGTCATCTCCTTTGATTGGAAATTTCAACCCCAAACTATGAGCAGAATGAACACGCAATTGATGCGTTCTTCCTGTTTTTGGAAAGAAATGGATGCGTGTTTCGCCGTTTTCGCGACTTACGACTTCAAATTCGGTAACGGCTGGTTTACCGTGTTCGTAACAGACCAATTGCTTCGGTCGATCCAATAAATCGACGCGAAGTGGTAAGTCAATCACTCCTTTTTCCTGTTCGATTGTTCCGGTTAAAATGGCTGTGTATTGCTTTTCAACACGACGCTTGATAAACTGACTTTGCAAAAACTGGTAAGCGCGGATGTTTTTTGTCAAAACCAGTATTCCAGAAGTAGCCATGTCTAGTCGATGCACAATGATAGGGCCATCCCAATCCGGATGATTTTGTTTCATGCGATACCAAACGGAATCCTCTATGTTTTTACCGGGAACTGACAACAAATCATGAGGCTTGTTTACGATTGCAATATCCTCGTCTTCGTAGAGAATTTCAATGGTTTTATTGACACCAGGATTTTGTAACAAAGGGTTTTCCTCAACTTTTAATCCTTGCAACATAAAAGACAATACCGGCTCGCATTTACCTCGGCAACAAGGGTAATATTGTTCATGCTTTCGAACTTCGGATTTCGGAGATTCGCCCCACCAGAATTCAGCTAGAGCAACAGGTGTATAGTTGTTTTGAAAGGCAAATTGAAATAATTTGGGAGCCGCGCATTCACCCGTTCCTGCTGGCGGTTGGGTACCGTCCCAATTGTGGAATATTTCTAGAATGCTTTCTTCCTTATTATTTGCGTTTTCAACGATATAAGATTGAAACAATTGGTCCTGAAGTCTCTTTGAAGTTTGTGCCCTTTTTGCACGAAGTTCCTCTATTTTGTTTTCAAAGGCTTGGTATTCGGATTCCGCTTTTTCAAGTCGCTCGCGAATTTGTTTGCGAAGCCATTTCAGATAAATCTGTTCCTTTTTGGACTCTTCACTCAATTCGAGTTGAAGTTTCTTGAATTCATCTTCAGAAAGTTCAGAAGCATTCGATCTTCGTTCATCTCGGTCCCTCTTAGTTTGCTTGATTTTTTGTTTAAAGTCCTCGAGCTCCTTTTCACATGCCTGCTTTGTAGACTCGTATTTCTCTTTGTTTAAGCTACGTTCTTCGGAATTTTCCAAAGCCTTGATTTCAACAGTCATCTTGGCTAATTCGCGTTCGCCAACACGGAAGTAGCTATTTTCTTCCAACATGTCGTAAATCGGTGGAACAAACCCAGGGTGATGATTGGAGTTGGCCATTTTACCAGAAACTCCAGCCAGATATCCCAATTCGCCAGCTTTATTTTTAACCACCAATACACCAAACATCTTACCGATGGCAGCTGCGTTAGAATTTTCTTGATTAAAGAGATGGTCAATCGTGCCCAAAGCCAGATACTCCTTTAATTCTTCGGCCGCTTTTTTTGCAACCGCATGTGGTCGATAGAAAAATGGATATAGAATCTTTTCAGGAAGTTCTCCGGTAAATTCTAAGGGATGAAAATGAGAGTTGGTAAATGCCATTTCGAGGGCAAAAGTACGCTCTTCTTAGCAATTAGGGAAGAAATACAATTGCGGAAAACCGGATTTATTTGGTGCCAAAATGAAACTTATAAACAAAACCAGCATTCGCACTTTTGGTCAAAAAGGTGCCTTTCCCTTCAATAATTTGACTGTAGTTCAAAAAGCATCCGAATCTTTCAGAAATGGTTCGATAGATCGTTCCCCCCACTTGGGTGTAGATGACGTTCAACTCTCTAAAGTCTTGGTTGTTTTCCGGATAATAAAGGTTTCCTAATCCAGATTGCTGGTTGAACCATGCATCCAAATACCAATTACTGTTACTGTACATCAACTTACCGGAAAAGGTATATGAGGATGGAACGGGGTCCAAATTGTGGTTGTAACCTCCTTGACATTGAAAATAGAATCCCATGGGTAGTGACACTTGGTAGACCAATTTCCCGATAAACTGATGTGCTTGCTGACCAATTGCCAAGCCACTTTGTGTATTGTAATTGCTCGCAGGCCCACTATATCCTCCTGCCAAACTGATTTGGTGCTTAGCACTAGTTGACTTCATGATTCGCTTCTTTAAGTATACACCAAAATCTTGAAAGTTCGAATTGATGAAAGGTAGGGTAGCAATGATGTCAAATGACCTGGTAAGGCCATATTCAGCAAAGATTGAACCTTGTCCGAACGTACGTTCGTAGGTAATAGGACCAAAGGATCCAAGGTAGGTGTCGGCTGTTTGAAAACCTCCTGAAAGGGCAATATCCAAGTTGTTTTTGCCTTTGTAAAAGCCACCGATAGGCCCTAGTCCGAAGCAAGCGAGAATAGAAAAAATCAGAAGTACTGTAAGCGTATTGCGCATTTTCAATTGTTTGACTTCCTAACGAAGTTGAACCGAGATATGTTTGAACCCCTCTAAAGTTTTTCTGGCATAGGGTGATCTGCATCGGGTTCATCCCATGTTAGTGATGTTATGCGCCACTTTTCTCCATCAAAAACGAGTTGATAATAATTCACGCCTTCGAATTGCTTTCCATTTTGTTCGGCAGTATATTTCTGTTCAACGTGCGCTACTTTGTTGAATAGGTGAATAACATAGTCGGTTTCCGTTTCCAAAAAACCGTTTTTCTCGTAATTAGGGCCTGCATTTGCTACAAAGGTTTCCACGTCGATGGATATAATTTTTATCGTTTTTGTCGTATCCTTCGGATTTCTCTGAAGTATGTGAAATTGGGCCTTTTCGGTAAATAAGGTTCGGAATGTCGCCCAATCTCTAGCTTCGCCTTTGTCGCCCGAAATTATGGCCAGGGTTTGATTGATGGTTTGGTGAATGGCTTTTTCAGCATCATTTTGCGACAAAGAAGCGAATGGAAGAAGGAAAATCAACAAGAACTTATTCATGCTTAGGGTCTTTTGTGAAGTCGAAGGTTCCTGTCTTTTCAAGGGAAAAATTGACTTCAAATTTGTACTTTTACGCCGCTGATTTTAAGGACAAAATTTATCATATGCAACAACAAGCTCCATATGTGCCTAAGAATAAGGTTCGTATAGTTACAGCAGCTTCTCTCTTTGACGGACACGATGCTGCGATTAACATCATGCGTCGTATCATCCAAGCAACTGGATGTGAGGTGATTCACCTCGGACACGACCGTTCTGTTGAAGAAGTTGTTAACTGCGCTATTCAAGAAGATGCTCAGGCTATTGCCATGACTTCCTACCAAGGAGGGCACATGGAATATTTCAAATACATGTACGACCTTTTGAAAGAGAAAGGTGCTCCACATATCAAGATCTTCGGTGGAGGAGGAGGAACTATTCTTCCTTCTGAAATTGAAGAGTTGCATGCTTACGGTATCGAGCGTTTGTACCACCCGGATGATGGACGTTCAATGGGCTTGCAAGGAATGATCAACGATATGATTCAACGTTGTGACTTCCCAGTTGGTGATAACTTGAACGGAGAATGGAAATCGGTGAAGGAGAAAAATGCTCCATCGATTGCACGTATCATTTCGGCTGCGGAGAACTTTGCAGATGCTTCGAAAGACATTTTGTTGAAAATCGATGAGATGGCGAAGGAAGTTTCTATTCCAGTTTTGGGAATTACAGGTACCGGTGGTGCTGGTAAGTCTTCGTTGGTGGATGAATTGGTTCGTCGTTTCTTGGTTGACTTCAAGGATAAAAATATTGCGGTTGTTTCAGTCGATCCTTCTAAGAGAAAGACAGGAGGAGCCTTGTTGGGAGATAGAATTCGTATGAACTCTATTCGCAACGAAAGAGTGTACATGCGCTCATTGGCGACTCGTCAATCGAACTTGGCTTTGTCGAAGCACGTTGCAGAAGCAATCAATGTTTTGAAAGCAGCTGAATACGATTTGATCATCTTGGAAACTTCTGGAATTGGTCAGTCGGATACAGAGATCTTGGATCACTCGGATGTTTCTCTTTACGTTATGACACCTGAATACGGTGCTGCAACGCAGTTGGAGAAAATTGACATGTTGGATTTCGCGGATGTAATTGCCCTGAACAAATTCGACAAAAGAGGTGCCTTGGATGCCTTGAGAGATGTACGCAAGCAATACCAACGCAACCACAACTTGTGGGAGAAAGAGGTGGATTCAATGCCCGTTTTTGGTACAATCGCATCTCAGTTCAACGATCCAGGAATGAACACTTTGTACAAGGTGATCATCGATAAAATCGTTGAAAGAACTGGAGCAAAATTGGAATCGACTTTCGAAATCACAGACGAGATGTCGGAGAAGATTTTCGTGATTCCACCAGACAGAACGCGTTACTTGTCTGAAATATCTGAAAACAATCGCGGCTTCGACAAGTGGGTAGATCAACAAGTTGAAGTAGCAGAAAAACTATACGGTTTCCATACGTCTATCGAGACTTTGAAAAACTCGACAATCGAGGACAAAGATCGTTTGATCAAAGGTTTGGTTGAGGCAATGGAAGCTGAGAAATTGAACTTTGACCCGAAAAACTGGGAGATTATTCAAAACTGGGAAGCGAAAAAACAAGCGTATAAAAACCCAGAGTTTGAATTCAAAGTTCGTGACAAGGTGTTGAAATTGAAAACACATTCTGAGTCGCTTTCTCATTTGCAAATTCCGAAGGTGGCTACTCCGAAATACAATTCTTGGGGGGATATCCTTCGTTGGTCTTTGCAAGAAAATGTTCCAGGAGAGTTCCCTTACACATCTGGTTTGTTCCCATTCAAGAGAGAAGGGGAGGATCCAACGCGTATGTTCGCCGGTGAAGGAGGTCCGGAGCGTACCAACAAGCGTTTCCACTACGTTTCTTTGGGAATGCCAGCGAAGCGTTTGTCGACCGCATTTGACTCGGTAACATTGTACGGTAACGATCCAGATTTGCGTCCGGATATCTACGGTAAGATTGGTAACTCAGGGGTTTCTATCTGTTGTTTGGATGATGCGAAGAAATTGTACTCAGGTTTCGACTTGTCGCATGCAATGACTTCTGTTTCGATGACCATCAACGGACCAGCTCCAATGTTGCTTGGGTTCTTTATGAACGCAGCCATCGATCAAAATTGTGAGAAATACATCAAAGCGGAAGGTCTTGAAAAAGAGGTGGAAGCGAAGATTGAAAAAATATACAAAGAGAAAGGCGTTGAGCGTCCTCGTTACCGTGGTGAATTGCCAGAAGGAAATGATGGACTTGGTTTGATGTTGTTGGGTGTTACAGGAGATCAAGTTTTACCTGCTGACGTATACGACCGCATCAAGCATGAAACTTTGGCACAAGTACGTGGTACAGTTCTAGCGGATATCTTGAAAGAAGATCAAGCGCAAAATACCTGTATTTTCTCTACGGAATTTGCCCTTCGTTTGATGGGTGATGTGCAGGAGTACTTCATTCAGAAAAATGTCCGCAACTTCTATTCAGTTTCAATTTCAGGTTACCACATTGCAGAGGCAGGAGCGAATCCGATTACGCAGTTGGCATTTACCTTGGCAAATGGATTTACTTATGTAGAATATTACTTGAGCCGTGGAATGGACATCAATGCTTTCGGGCCGAACTTGTCGTTCTTCTTCTCAAACGGAATTGATCCAGAATATGCCGTAATCGGGCGTGTTGCACGTAGAATTTGGGCGAAGGCTTTGGCGAAGAAATATGCTGCGAATCCTCGTGCTCAGATGTTGAAATACCACATCCAAACTTCTGGTCGTTCGCTTCACGCACAAGAAATTGACTTCAACGATATCCGTACGACGCTTCAAGCCTTGTATGCGATTTACGATAACTGTAACTCTTTGCATACGAATGCATACGATGAGGCGATTACAACACCAACAGAAGAGTCTGTTCGTCGAGCGATGGCCATTCAGTTGATCATCAACCGCGAGTTGGGATTGGCGAAGAACGAAAACCCATTACAAGGATCGTTCATCATCGAAGAATTGACAGACTTGGTGGAAGAGGCAGTATTGACAGAATTCGACCGTATCACAGAACGTGGCGGTGTATTGGGAGCAATGGAAACCATGTACCAACGTTCGAAGATTCAAGAAGAGTCTTTGTACTACGAGACTTTGAAACACACAGGGGAGTTCCCGATCATTGGGGTAAATACTTTCTTGAGTTCAAAAGGATCGCCAACCGTTCTTCCGAAAGAAGTTATTCGCGCTACCGAAGAGGAGAAGCAGTATCAAATTAACATGTTGAATGAGTTGCACAAAGGAAATGCAGACTTGACCAAGGAATGGTTGGGGAATGTTCAGAAAGCAGCTATTCAAAATAAA
>JAOASF010000085.1 GCA_025210175.1 Crocinitomicaceae bacterium
GCCATGATTTACCCGAATGCCTTCATTGGACATAATGTGAAGATTGGCGCCAATGCCATTATTCATTCAGGTGCGGTGATTATGGATCACACGGTAATTGAGGAGAACGTGATTGTTGGACCCAATTCAGTAATTGGTCATTATGCTTTTTACTACAAGAAAAAGTCGACTGGTTTTGACCGAATGCATACCTGTGGGAATGTACACTTGGCCAAGAATGTGGAAATCGGCGCAATGTGCACGATAGATGCTGGTGTGACGGATACTACCTACATAGGAGAAGGTACCAAGATCGACAACCAAGTGCATATTGGTCACGATACCATCATTGGAAAAAATTGTCTTTTGGCAGCGAATGTTGGACTAGCAGGCTGTGTAGAATTGAAAGATAATGTGACGCTTTGGGGGCAGGTTGGTTGTGCCTCTGATGTGGTCATAGGTGAGGGGGTCGTGGTACTAGCTCAGTCTGGAATTTCGAAAGATTTGGATGCTGGTAAAACCTATTTCGGTTCGCCTTGTGGTGAAGTGAAAGCTAAATTCCGAGAAATGGCAGCCCTTCGACGCCTGCCTGAGGTACTGGAGAAAATGTAAAAGAATGATTTCGAACGAACAAAAGGTTTTGGAACAAGAATTGAAAGTAAATGAGTTCAAGTTGAACTCTTTGCTCGAAATTACCAATGCCATCAGTTTGAACGAAAGCACGTATAACATTACCCGGATTTTCGAGTTCATTTTGCACGAGCAGTTGGGCTTGGATAAGTTTCTTCTGTTCAACAAAGAAGAGGATTGGGAATGTCTTTTGAAAGTTGGTTTCCGAGGACGAACCAAGGATGTGAATGTAGACCGCGAATTAGGTCGATTCAAAGAAATTACCGTCATCGAGTCTTCTCCTTCCAAGTTGTTGCGCGAGTTTGATGTAATCGTCCCAGTAATCAATGACGGTGAGCCATTGGCCTATCTTTTGGTTGGAAGTTTGGGGCTTCAAAAAATGAAGGTCTCCAATACTTTGTACAACATGAGCTTCATCCAAACGCTAGTAAATATTGTGGTAGTTGCCATTGAAAACAAGCGCTTGGCCAAACAGAAAGTGATACAAGAACGCATTCGCAAAGAATTGGAAGTGGCTGTGGAAATGCAGAAACTACTTTTCCCAGAAGATTTGCCATCGGATAAGAAAATGGACATCTCCGCGAAGTATTTGCCGCGACATGAAGTTGGTGGAGATTACTACGATTTCATCCGTTTGCCCGATGACGAATACATTCTTTGCATTGGCGATGTTTCGGGGAAAGGTATTGGAGCGGCCATGCTCATGGCGAATTTTCAAGCGACTTTGAGAACCATGCTCAATTTCCAGAAATTTGGTCTGGCCAAACTATTTGTTGAGCTCAATGAAAAAGTAGTTCAAAACGCAAGAGGAGAGAAGTTCATTACTTTCTTCTTGGCACATTACGATTCCAAAACGAGAACACTTTCCTATATCAACGCGGGGCATAATTCGCCAATTTTGACCAATGGTCGTAAGGCAAAAACCTTGGACAAAGGAACGATTGGATTAGGGATGTTGGATGAGCTACCGTTCCTAGAGGTAGGAACAGAAATATTACCGCCCAATACAACCCTTGTACTTTATACCGATGGTGTGGTGGAATTGGAAAACGAAGAAGACAAGCAGTTTGGATTGGAAAACATTACCAAACTGGTTCACATGTTTTATCCTTTGAAAATGGAGGATTTGAACAACCTTGTTTTCTCCAAATTAGACGAGTGGAGAGGAAAATTGGATTACGTCGACGACACGGCGATTTTCAGCTGTCGCTTCTTTTAGTTAACGCATCAAATACATCTTTCCGAATTCTTCCTTGAAGTGGCTATCTGCACCTGATTCCTTGTGTTTGATTTCTTCCCCGTTCACGCGCATTTTCACTCGATACAGGTAAACACCATTCGCCAAAGGGTCTCCAAATTCATCGGTACCATCCCAAGCAAATTCAGAAATGTTTCTACCAATGTAAATAGGTCCAAATTCAGCTTCAGTTATTTCACGAACAATTCTACCGTTTACAGTCATGATTTGAATGATCAGATCATCTGGAATTTCTGTTCCGGTTAAGGTAAATACAAAGCGGGTGCTAGTAGAAAACGGGTTCGGATAGTTCATCATGTACGTAATTGACGATTCACGTATCACCTCGAAGGTAACACGGTAATCGTTGTCGCCAGATAAGTTGCCGCTTTTGTCCAAACCTTGCACGGATAGAATGTACTTGCCATCTTTCAAGAATTCTGCCGGGTACACAATTCTGCAGCGTTTGTTTTGTGCAGTTGCTGGTATGAATTGCATTTGAGTTACCCCTCCGTTGTTGAAGAAGACAGGCATTTGCGTGCCGTTTGGAGAGGTGAGGTAAATTTTGAAATTAGCCGTATCCTCCTGCGAATCCATTATCTGAAACTCGTTTTCATCCTTTAGGGTAATGATGATTTCCGAATTGGGATTAATGACATCTCCATTGAGTATGTGCCTGCCGTCGAAGGTTACATCCAACAAAGGATTGATTCCATCTCCTCGAACTGGAAAAGGAACTTGCAACAAGTTGTTGAAATGAGCCTCCTCCGGTTGGTCGGTTAAATTGTTTGGTCCCACATACGGATTTACTTCTACCCAAAGGGAATTGTTACCTCTGTATCCCAAAGTTGAAATCACCAAGGTATCGCGGATGAAATCTCCAGATCGCAACGAGTCTTGTCGAGGATAGGGAAGGTAGTGACGCACCTGATTTTCATCCTCTATGAAATAATGAACCAACAAAGAATCAGAGGGAACTTCGGAAATATTGCGAATATCCACGGAGAAAAGCGCGTCTTTTCCTTCAAACAAGGTATCGGTCAAGGCGCCAGTCCACAAGAATCCACTGGAACCGTCGATAGCCATTTCAGGAACTTCTTCGTACAGCAAATGCCAGTAATCCAATTGACCCGGAGTTTGGTTCACCGTGTCGAGATACACAGCGCGCAATTTGATGAATGGATATTGGGCTGCGTCAATTATGGAATTCAAATTCAAGATGGAATCATCTGCTTGTAGCCCAATAGTTTGGGTTGAAATAAAGCCTTGATTCGGCCCATAAAGGTCGATTTCCAAATAAGTGGAGTCGGTTTGTAAGTTGTCCAAAGGCTTCAAATTCCAATAAAAGGCAGACCATTTTTTAGCTGGACCAGCGAGAACCGACGTTTCTTGACCTGTAAATTGAGGGATTCCTATCTTGGTTTTCAAGACAGCTGGAGTGGCCCCATTCGGACTTAATACTTGTACGGCCGAGTTGGGAAATCCTTTTTGAACGAAAAGAGCGACATTGGTGTTTTGCTGAGAAACAGTCATTGAATCAAAGCCAAGCGCCTGAAGGGTGGCAAACATGCTTGGGCTCAGGTTGTTCCATAAGTCAAATCGAGCGCCGTAATACGGAAAGTAAATGACGATATAAAAGCTGTCAGGCACCTCGTTTTGAACCATGTTTTGGAAGGCATTCATCGACCCTGCATTGTTTTGCGAGAAGATAAAGGTCTTTTCTACACGAGCCCTACACGAACTACCGTTGTTGTAATTGCCAAAGTTGTGATTGGGATTCGAGTTTCCATAACTCGTACCCCAGGATGTAAGAGTGACCGGGTCGATAACCCCAACGTGGATTTGAGGTTGAAACTGGCAGATCTCATATTCTTGTTGAAGTCCATTGAGCAACCAGTTGTTTTGGGCGGTCCCGTAGTTGGATCCATAGGAATTGATCTGAACCTCCATTGAGTCGCCTATGATAAAGGTCTTGTTTCGCGTTGTTCGGTCGTATTTAACGCGGGTAAATGAATTTTCTTCAAACTGAAAATAGTGATCCTGTCCCCAACCTGATTTACCAGGAATGTATTGAAACGAAGAAACACGCCAATCTGGATTGGGCTCCTGGATGGCAACTCGCCAAAAGTAAACGGTACTATCTGTGCACACCAAGGGGGCTGTGCTGCCATTGGACGAGAGTCGCCAGTCGCCAGGGAAGGCTTCTTTCACACCTCCCGGACCGGTGATGTTTTGGTAACGGAGCACAGGTGAGTTGAATAGATCTGTTGTATCTATTTCAAAACGATAGGTTTTAGAAACAGCAATGGGGTCAATGGTGGAAGCCTTCAAAACCACGGAATCTTTGGGTACTACGGCGTACTTTCGGGGTAAAACGGGCTGTATACCTTCGATGTTGATGAACAAGTTTTTGGTAATGGTATTGTTGAAGAGCTCGTCGTAGTTTTCTTCGATAAACGAAGGGATGTCCACATTCACCTTGATGATGTTCAACCCAGCACCTATATTGGCTTGTAGAGGTAATTTGTAGTGAATTTTTTGTTGGTAGTTCAAGCGCGGAATTTTGAGCAAATACACCGAATCAATGTTGCTCGAAGGGAAGTTGCGAATGATCTCCACATTGATCGAGTCTGTAACGGCTCGTCCCAGGTTACGGATGTCAATGATCAACTCGATACTATCGAGCGAAAGGTCAAATTTTTCTGGTAAATAGCTCAAGCGATCGGCGGTTAAATCAATTTCCGGTTTTTCATGCCAATTCAAGCGAATCATCGGATCTCCATTGAGACTCATTTGTAGCGTGTTCGATTCCAGCACGTAATCGTTGATATTCCCCTGCAAAATGCTGATGTTTCGTCTGATTTGTTCGCCTAGCGGAAGTCCATAGCCCGTTCTTGAGAATTGTCGATACAGTCCGCTGGTGTAGTTATAAAGCGTATTGGAAAATCCGAGAAATACACTTGAAATAAAGGCTATTGCGCCTGCGTTTTCGGCGCGGACAAACTTCTCCGATGTCGATTCTTCCTGAGCTGTTTCTCGATGGAATATATTCCCATTCAAACAGGTGTTAGCGATTACAATGGGATATTTGCCTTGATTGTTCCAGTTTCTGGGTTCTTCCACGTTGATTTCAAAACCATTGGTGGCAGGGTTCGCATGGCCAAAGAAATTTATCAAACTCACTCCACTTGATAGTCGGTTCGTTATTTCATTGTACTCTTGTGGATCAAAGGGATCGGAGTTGTTTTTGTACAATTTGGTGACATTCCCTGCAAATAAACTGTCCTCGATAACGGCCTCCATTTGGTTGAGGTAGTTCTGAAAAACAGTTTGCTCAGTAGCATTGGTTCCACCTCCGAAGTGTAGTACCTGTTTTTGCCAGTCTTTTCGCTCAAAATCGTAAATGTCGTTCTGGTTTTGTGCAAGGTCGAATTCTTTTACCTTGTTGAGATAGTTGGCCAGTTGGTCTTCAGTTTTTACCGAAATCCGCCCTGTGGGGATGAAGGGGGTCCAGTTGTTGGGAACCCAACTTGCTGTAATGGCCACATCGGAGCTTGGTTGACCGAAACTCGGCACGAGTGATTGAGCTGCGAATGCACTATTGCCACGTGTACCAGCAGTTTGAAAAGGATAGGTGTCAGAAGGTGCTTCGCGAACGCCTTTTCCTATGATGAAAAGTCCTGCAGGCTTTTGAATAGAATTGTCATAGATGTATTTGGCCCAACGTCTAACGCCATTGATGTGCTTGGGAACACCGCCTCCAAATTGCAAATAAAGTTCAGTGATATCGGCTTTGATGACTTGATACCCACCTCCAGCAGGCGATTGACGATAATTTTCGTAGGCAATTGTGTTGTTTTCCAAGGAGGAATGGTAAACAAAAAGAAGCGCCGAATCTGGTGTTTGAGAAAGGTAGTTGGTGAAATACCCTGTTGTGGTTGCTAGACTCAAGGGGTTCACGGAAATCGTGTTGTCCAAGGAGCCGAATACCACCGTTTGTTCAGCTGCGATGAGATCGTTCGGAACCAATACTTCATAGGTGTTGGCGCCATTGGCTGTAAGGAGCAATTGCTTGGGTGAGTCGCCTAGTACCAAAAATACAGGGTTGGACATGCCAACATTGGTGAAGGTGTAGTACGCTTTGGTTTGACCGTTAGCTTTTGGGACTTTAAATTTTCCAGCGTTCGTTCCCGAAAAATTGGGAGCTTTTGGAAAGGTTAATTCCGCATAGGAAAATCCTTGCGTATCGTTTCCAGAGGGTAAATCACCCACATCTACCCATTGAAAAGTTGTGGTTCCATTGTTCAATATCGAATTGCGGAGACTGGTTCGGAAATCGATGGACTTGATATCGAGGTAGGTTGTGTCCATGAGCGTGGTATCCGGACTCGTAATTCTCCATCTTGTATGGTGATTGACAAAAGGAGGAGCCGAGATAGCTGGTGCGTTTCGCGAAAAAGATTTCCCTAAAAATTGTACATCTGGAGCATCTGAGCCGACGTAGCGATGGTTGGTGTTGAAAGGTATATTCAAACTATGCGGGCCTGTTTGCCTGGTTTTGACATATCCCTCACCGTTAACATATAGGGAGCTCGAAATATTTGCAATGGTGCGCCCTTCAAAATATTGTTCGTGGTATTCTTTGTATTCCTTCCATAAAATGTAGTTGGAAGGAGCGTAATTGGAATAATTGACATCCGGATCGATGGTAAATCTTTTGTTATTCGGACTCGCGTTCCAGGTAAAGAAGTAATAAACAGTGTCGTTGTATAGGGAGTAATAAGGGTTACCGATACCTTCGGGGTTTGAATACAGGGAACTGTCCTGCCATCCATCGTTTTTTTCTGCGTAAAAAAGGAAATAATCACCCGATTCGAAGCTATTATCTGTACCTGCTTCCATCAGAAGAGGAACCTCTTGTTCTCGTCCGAAAATTTGAATATTGTTAGGTGTGAAGGTGGATACAGGAATGTTGGCACTCACCAAGTCTTGGTAAGTTATTTTGTGAAATCCGGTCTGTAAAACGGGAAATTTAAAGTATTGTTGGTTGTAATTAATCCACTCGTTTCCGTGATTCTGACCGAAAAGGGGAAGACTAAAAAGGATGGTTAAGAATAGGAGGGATAATTTTTTCTCCATGGACGAACGAACTACTTTTTAACATTTTTCGGCTCGTTTAGCTGTAATCGTAAGGAAATTACATGTGAATAAAGCGAAACCGACACATCTCCAATATCGGTGAATGCGTAATCAAGATACAAACCTTTAACGTGAACTCCTACACCGAGGGTTGGTTGAATGTTTAATTTTTTGGAATCATCGAACTGCTTGACGTATTGAGCGTTAATAATTCCACCGCGCACCGTGAAGTACTCCTTGTAACCAAAACTGATCCCCATGTGCGGGTCCATGGAAACAAGGTTCGACTGCACCAAGGTATTTCTCCTTTTGTCGGTGGTAATATCTACGTTAATTTCCGAAGCAAAGTTCAATCCTTTTTTTCCGAGGTCAAATTTTCGATAACCTCCAATGATCAATCGCGGAAGAGTGAGCTCAAGTCCGTTTTCTGGAATTTCATTTCCTGTTTTGGTGAAAACTTCCTTCGTTGCATTGTCGAGCGTAAAGATCCATGAATTAAAAGTGCTGGTTGCATCTCTCAAAACAGCGCCAAATTTCCATTTTTCCTTAAGGGTATATTGGGCGCCAAAGTCAATTCCAAAGCCCCAAGATTTGGCGAAGTCGCCCACCTTACGGTGAATTAATTTCACGTTGCCTCCTAAGTCCAAGTTCGGAATGGCCGATTTGCGCGCATAGCTAAATAAAAAACCATAGTCGGCAGCAGTAAACAAGGTGATTCGATCGTAATCGATGTTTCCGTTGTTGTCGATCAATTGAGTCGTATTCGGAATGTCGTCTACGGCAAAGCGAATGGCCGAAAATCCAATGGTGCTTTTTTCGTCGATGGAATGCGCGAGTCCGAGGTAGTCGTATTTGGCAATTCCGGCAAAATATTCGGAGTGCATGAGGGTGCCATCGAGCCACTTGTCTACACCTACCAAGCCTGCAGGGTTCCAATATCCCGCTGTAGAGGAGCGATTGCTGGCTACTACCGAATTGCCAAAGCCCAAGGCATCGGCTCCCACACCAATGGCCAAGAATTCATTCGAATATTTCGGGGCAATTTGACCGATCGCAAGACCGGAAAGCGTACAAGAAGCCAGTAGCTACGCAAGAATTTTGTTCATGTGTGATGTAATGTTTTCAGTTCGATAACGTTTGTTTTGAAATTTCATTGTAAATAGGCGTCAAACGAGCTCCTTTCACGTAAAATTAAAGTATTTTGAGTTATTTCGTAGCATGGAAAAATCGATTCGACTAATCACCCTGCCCAACCTGTTTACCGTTAGCAACATGCTCTGCGGTTTTTTGGCCATTTTTCAAGCCATCCAAGGTGAATTCTTGGTAGCCATGGGCTTCATTTTCTTAGGTGCTTTTTTTGATTTCTTTGACGGTTTTGTCGCTCGCATACTGAAACAACCCTCCGAATTGGGTAAGCAATTGGATTCCTTGGCAGACATGGTCACCTTTGGGGCGGCGCCGGGTGCCATATTGTTTGTTTTCTTGGCATATTTAATTCAAGACACCGGTTCACTTTTAGAAGTGGAAGCGATGGATATTCAGGCAGCTTTTTTTACTTGGTTGAAGGGGGAAGGAAAAATAGACGGTTTTTTCAAGTATTTACCTTGGCTGGCCTTACTCATCCCCGCCTTTTCAATGCTTCGTCTGGCTAAGTTTAACATCGATACCCGCCAAAGTGATCGTTTCATTGGTTTGCCTACTCCTGCCAATGCCTTGTTTTTTGGTTCGGTGGTAGTGAGTCATTTTTATGGAGAAAAATGGATGACCTTTCTCAGTTTCGATCCGAGATTGGTGGCAGGTCTAATCCTCCTCTTTTCTTTTCTGTTAATTTCTGAAATTCCTCTCTTCGCCTTGAAGTTTAAAAATTTCAAGTTTCAAGGAAATGAAGTGAGATTTGTTTTTTTGGGACTTTGCGTGGTATTAATTCCCTTGCTGACCTATTCAGCAATCGCAATAATTGTATTTTTGTACTTGATTTTTTCGTTCGTTACGAATTATTTAGACAAAAAGAAAACACATGAAGTTTAAAGCGGAGATTGATGTTATGCCACTTGAGGCATTGTTAGACCCTCAGGGTAAAGCAGTTACAAACAGTATGAAAACAATTGGAATGCCAGAGATTACTGGGGTTCGAATCGGTCGTCACGTACGTTTGTTCGTAGATGCAGCATCGCAACAAGAGGCAGAGGCAAAAGTAGATGAGGCTTGTAAAAAGTTATTGTCGAATGCAATCATGGAAAGCTACGTTTACACAGTAGAGCAAGCAAATTAACAATTCTTTTCAGGCGGAATACAACTCCCTAACGCGTATTTCGTATTAGAAAAGAAACCCCTTATATCCTTTAGTTATGACAGAAGAAACAACAGACTTCAAAAACGAATCGGGATCAAACAGCAATGGTGCTTTTATCGCGATTATCATTCTACTTTTATTGGCACTTGGAACATTGGCTTATTTGTGGTCATCCAAGAACAAGCAATTGAATGAATGTAAAAATGATTTTGCTCTCGTCCAAGCAGACTTGCAAGGCGTGAACCAAATGATGTCTGGCTATGTTGACAACATGTCTAACGATTTGCGCAAAGACTTCCAAAACATGATGGAAACGTACGACGCCTTGATGAAAAAAGACAAGCGCAGTACGGACAGTATCATGGTGCAGAAGCAAAAAATCCAAGAGTTGATGGATGAGCTGACAAACAACAAAAAAATGTCGGCATCTCAATTGTTTAAATTGAGAAAAGAGAACGAAACCCTTCGCAGCATTATGAAGAGTTACGTTGTTCAAATTGACTCGCTCAATACCCTTAATCTGAAGTTGGAATCCACTTTGGAGAAGACAACCAGCCAGTTGACTTCAACTACTTCGGAAAGAGATCAGTACAAGGAGGAAGCTGCTCAGTCGGCTGCTCAAGTGAAAAAAGGTCAGAAGTTGATTGCTTCGAACTTTGCGTCTTCAGGTTTGAAGATGAAGTTGAACAATACAACGGAAGAAACGAACCGAGCTCGCAGCGTGGTTCAAATCAAGTCTTCTTTCACCATTTCCGAAAACCCGCTAACGCCTTCAGGGGTGAAAACGGTGTACATGCAGGTGATAGACCCATCTGGTAAAACCCTACAAACGAGAACATCTAATGTGGTTCAAACGGATCAAGGTAACATTGCATTTTCCGACAAAAAAGACATCGATTACCAAAATGAGCGTGTTGATGTTTCCATCTACTACGACATGAAAGGTCAAGAGGCGGAAAAAGGAAATTACAAGATTAAAATTTATGTCGACGGTCTTTTGATCGGTACAGACAGCTTTACACTTAAATAAAAACACTTAACCGGCCGCTTCGGCGGCCATTTTTAGACATTGGTTTTTTTTCGATACCTTTGGCACAATCAGGGGTATAAGACCATCAAATTTATTTTTAGGTTATGACGAATATTTTTATTGCAAATCTTGATTGGGAGATTAGTTCAGAGGATTTGCACGCAACTTTTTCTGCCTTTGGAAAAGTTTCTTACGCGCATGTAGTATTTGATCGCGTTACAAAAAAGTCAAAAGGATACGGCTACGTTGAAATGGATAATGCAGAAGAGGCTATTGTTGCCATTGAAGCATTAAAAGGTTTAGAGGTGAACGGCCGAAAGTTAGATGTTAAAATTGCTTCTCCAAAGGGTAGTCGCCCAGAGAAGCAAGAAGCAGTTAATCTACAAAACAAGAAGTTTTCAAAACCATTTAACAAAAACCGCGGTGGCGGTGGCGGAGGTCATCGTTCAGGAGGAGGTGGAGGCTACCGTTCTGGTGGTGGACACTCCAATCACGGTGGACAAGGTGGAAATGGTGGTCACGGAGGTGGACAACGACGTCCGCGCATCAGTGGTCAAGGAAACAACAATTCATCTAGAGATTAATTAGTAAACATACCTATTCATGTCTGAAGCAATTAACCAAGGGCATGTTCACTCTTCTGTTGATGCAAACGGAATTGCAACGATAGAGTTTGGACATCCTTTAAGCAACTCTTTGCCCGGAAAGATACTCCAGAAACTAGCCGATACCATAACGGAAATGGGGCAGAAGGAGGACGTTAAAGTAATCGTTTTGAAGTCAGCAGGCGAAAAGGCATTTTGTGCCGGCGCTAGTTTTGACGAGTTGATTTCAATCAACGATTTGGAAACGGGAAAAGTTTTTTTCTCTGGCTTTGCCAAAGTGATCAATGCATGTCGCAAGTGCCCGAAATTCATTATTGGACGGGTACATGGTAAAGCAGTAGGTGGTGGAGTTGGTGTTGCATCAGCAGTTGATTTTTGCTACGCCACTAAGTTTGCTGATGTCAAGCTTTCGGAATTGGCTGTTGGGATTGGCCCTTTTGTGGTAGGTCCGGCAGTGGAACGAAAAATTGGTTTGTCGGCCATGAGTGAGTTGGCCATCAATGCCTCTGATTGGCGTTCGGCACATTGGGCGCACAAAAAGGGCTTGTACGCAGAATTGTTTGAAACAACGGAAGCGATGGACGAGCAAATTGAGACCTTGGCAAATCGTTTGGCTAAAAGCAATCCAGAGGCCATGCAAATGTTGAAAAAAGTATTTTGGGAAGGAACGGAGAGCTGGGATACCTTGTTGGCTGAAAGAGCCGCTATGAGTGGTAAATTGGTTCTGAGCGATTTCACACGAAATGCCATCAATAGATTTAAAGCAAAATAAGAGCTTGTTAGACTATAAATGAAAAAGGGAGTCCTGAATTGGGCTCCCTTTTTCGTTTTTCCGTTATTTATTTTTAGTGTAAGAGGGTAACGTGACCATTGTAAGTATGGGTATTAGCATCCTTCGCCAAGTAAAATTGCAGCTTGTAATTGTAGGTTCCGTTTAGCTTTTTTTGCGTGAAATTGTTTCCGTCCCAACCCACGTTCGGGTCCTTGCTTTCAAAAATTAATTTTCCCCAACGGTCGAAGATTTGAAGAGAGTACTCGCTGATGCCTTTGGTGCTGGAGAATGCGGGGATAAAGGTATTGTTGTGCTGATCTCCATCGGGTGTAAAGGCATTGGGAATGAATACCAAGGTACTGCGTTCAATTTCATAAACTTGAAAAGTAGAGTCAACGCAACCGTTTATGGTGGAAACAAAAAGTCTGACCACAAAACCATTGTATCCCTCCACCGGGAAGTCGTGTTGGGGCTCAAAATCTGTACTTGTTTCACCATCTCCAAAACTCCACTGATAAAAGTCAGCCAAGGAAGAATGGTTGTTGAAGTTCACAAGAGGGGAAGACTCCATAATTTCGTAACTGGAACTCGTAAAGTCAGCAATCGGATTGGGATACACTTCTATGTAATCTGTTTTGACCGAATCTGAGCTGCACAAACTGTCGCTTGTAATCTTTAGCGATACAGCGTACAAGCCAGGTGAATGGTATTCGACAAGTGGAGGGGTAGACACAAAAGCGCTGTCTCCTTGCCCAAAGGACCATTTGTAATCCAGATTGCCAGCGGCTGAACTTTCATTGACGAACTGGACAAAAATAGGGGCGCAACCATCTACGATTTGACTCGAAAAGTCAATCTCCGGTACTTCTGTAATTCTGGCAAGCACAAAGGCTGTATCGTTCACACACATCGAATCGGCCGCTTGAACATAAGCGAAGGAGTAATGCCCCATCGACAAACCCATTGCGTTGAATTCTCCTGTTGCTTCGTCAAATGAATTGGCCGGAAGTGCCGCGTCGCCATCCCAGTAAAAAGAATGGTTGGATAAAGGGTTGAGTAAGTTATTTAGGTTGGTGTTTTGATCACTGTTGCAGAGGTGAATGTAAGCGTCTGGCCCGGCTTGAGGTTGCGGATTAATTTGAACCGCATACAGGGCTGTGTCTTCTGGGCAATAGGGATCTGTGAGGATATAAAAACAATTTTGTGTACCCAACAAGCCACTTGTGTTGAGCATCCCATTTTGATTGAGGTTGCCGTTGGTAGTATTGTCCAAGTCATGCCACAAGCCTCCTGTATTTATACCGGGAGATAGGGCTTGAGCGAGGTCCAAATTGGGTTGGGTGGAACAGACCACGAGGGTGCTGTCCGGACCAGCGTCTATTTGATTCTGTGTTTGTATCACAATTGAATCTGTTGTGCTACACAAGTTGCCATTGGTTGCTGTTACCCAAAAAGTGTCGGCATTCTGTACTGTAATTGTTTGGGTGTTATCTCCAGTAGACCATTGGTAAGCATCGATGTTAGTGCCCGCGTCCAAGGTTGTGGAACTGCCGATACAAATGGTTTGATCGGGTCCTAGGTTGACAATAGGATTTGGAAAAATGTTGACCACGATGGTATCCCTTGTTTTACACATTGGAGCTAGACTAATGTCATCAATCATGAAGTCGTTTCCAGAGGTTGCCGTGGCTTGGTTCACGATGGAAATAGTGGCTCTGGTATTGGCTCCAGAGTTCCATATTTGAAAGAAATTGCCCCAAACACCTGGCGTTGCAGATGGTGAAAAGGTGGAACCTACGGTTGTATTATTGATGGAGAACTGCAGTTGAGCTAGATTCGGTGAACTAACGGCCGAAGCGGCCCATACGCTAAATTGGTAATTGGTATAGGGAGCGATGGCAACGGATTGCGACCACACGGTTGTATTGGGCGAATTCGATCCGTTTACGATCATCATTTGTGTTCCTGGAGTAGGCGTGTGGTCGTTGCACGAAGTGAAGTTGTTGTGCACATTGCTCGGGGAAGTATTGATTGCATAAGTTCCTTCATTGCTCAATTGACCCCAAGACCCACCAGTGCCTACCGTATAGCTCGTTGTAAAGCCCACATTTCCCTGCTCAAAATCGCCATTTGTCACCACATTGTTGCCCAAGGTTCTTCCTTCCAGCCAGTAAGTACCCGATTGGTATATGGTTCGGGATTGTCCTTGTGAGCCGTTGTCCCACAAATAGGTAGAATAAGTAAAGCCGTTTTGATTGGAGAGAACCACGGTATTACCAGCACATACACTCGTGTCTGGACCTAAGTTGACATCTGGCGCTGTGCATTGACCATATCCCACGAGCCCGAATCCCGAAGATGCGAGCACCATGATCCATACTACACGGATAGAGAAGTTCTGTAATTTCATTCCAAGACAGTTGTCGCAGCCCTTGCATTCGACTGGCCTACAAAGCCAAAAGGTAAGCAAAAGCTAACATGTTGCTTCACAAATTTATTTCAATTGCTTGGTATATGTCCTATTATAGAAGGGTTGTCCGAAGATTGTCCGCAGCCGAACTAAGCACCGCGAAAACAGGAGGTAAAGACATTTTGCTTCTTCGACAAAAGAAGGAAGGAAAGATAGCTGAGTCCATAGCCAAGAAGGAATTGATCAAATTTAGAATAGTGAATAGAGTTCCGTAAATTTGTGACCCTTTCAATCAAGATAGAGGTCTTGATAAGTAAAGAGGAAAGAAAAGCTTGGTTTCTTACCAAAAAAGGAAATGAGAATTATTTCCAAGCCTACTTGTTAATAAAATCAAGAAGTTATATCTTTGCACCCCCAAATTAGGGGAATTGTCTTATTTAATAAATAAATTATTGTGGATACACTAAGTTACAAAACGAAGTCCGCTAGCAAAGAAACAGCTGAAAAGCAGTGGTTTGTAGTGGACGCTGAAGGCCAAACAGTTGGTCGTTTAGCGAGCAAGGTGGCGAAAATTATCCGTGGAAAACACAAGGTTAATTACACGCCTCATGCAGATTGTGGAGATAACGTAATCGTAATCAACGCTGAGAAAATTGCATTCTCAGGAACAAAGTTGATTGACAAAGAGTACGTTCGTTATACCGGATACCCGGGTGGACAACGCTTCACATCAGCAGAAGAATTGTTGAAAAAGCATCCAGAGCGCTTGATTGAAAAAGCAGTAAAAGGGATGTTGCCTAAGAATCGTTTAGGTCGCAGTTTGTTTAACAACTTGAAAGTTTACGTTGGAACAGAGCACAAGCAAGAAGCTCAGAAGCCAACAGCTTTCGATCTTAACTCATTCAAATAAGCGATATGGAAATTATCAACACATTAGGAAGAAGAAAAACTTCTGTTGCACGTGTTTACTTGAAAAAAGGAACAGGTCAAGTAACCGTGAATAAGAGAGACTATAAAGAGGCTTTTCCAGTTGCAGTTTTGCAAGCGAAAATCGTTCAGCCTTTTCACCTTACAGAAACAGTTGGTCAGTACGACGTAGTTGTGAATGTAGCTGGTGGTGGTGTGAATGGACAAGCGGAGGCAATCCGTTTGGGTATTTCTCGCGCATTGGTAAAAGTTACTGAGGACATGAAACCATTGTTGAAAGCAGAAGGTTTGATGACGCGTGACCCACGTATGGTTGAGCGTAAGAAGCCAGGTCAGCCGAAAGCAAGAAAGAAATTCCAGTTCTCGAAACGTTAATATTATATGGCGGTTGTTTAGTATCCAAGTTCAGAGTACCCTCAGCAATGACCCTCTGGAACTGATTACTAAAGGAACGTAAACAATTAAAAAATTAAAAAATGTCAAAAGTATCATTTGAAAGTTTATTAGAAGCAGGTGTACACTTTGGTCACTTGAAAAGAAAATGGAATCCGGCGATGGCGCCTTACATCTTCGAAGAGAAGAAAGGGATCCACATTATTGATTTGAATAAGACAATGGCTCAGTTGGATGTAACTGCAGCTGCAATGAAACAAATCGCCAAGTCAGGAAAGAAAATTCTTTTCGTAGCTACAAAAAAGCAAGCCAAAGACCTAGTTGCTGATAAAGTGAAAGAATTGAACATGCCGTACGTAACTGAGCGTTGGTCAGGGGGTATGTTGACAAACTTTCAAACAACTCGTAAGTCTATCCGCAAAATGTCGTCTATCGACAAAATGCAAAACGATGGAACTTGGGAAACATTGAACAAAAGAGAGCGTTTGTTCAAATCTCGTCAGAGAGAAAAATTGGAGAAAAACTTCGGTTCAATCGCTGATATGACTCGTCAGCCAGCGGCTATCTTCATCGTTGATATCTTGAAAGAGCATATCGCGTTGAACGAGGCGAAGCGTTTGAACATCCCTACTTTCGCAATCGTAGATACCAACTCTGATCCACGTAAAGTAGATTTCCCTATCCCAGCAAACGACGATGCTACAAAATCAATTTCAATCATCTTGGATGCGATTTGTGGTGCCATTCGCGAAGGATTGGAAGAGCGTAAAAGCGGTCAAGTAGACAAGGACGACGAAGCTCCGAAAAAAGCGAAAAAAGAAGAAGCAGCAGCTTCTAAAGAAGAAACAACAAACGAATAAAAACAAGAACATGAGCACAGTAGCTATTACAGCATCAGACGTTAATAAATTGCGCCAGCAAACTGGAGCAGGTATGATGGATTGCAAAAACGCTTTGGTTGAGGCAAACGGTGATTTCGAAGCAGCAATCGACATCCTTCGTAAAAAAGGACAAAAGATCGCAGCGAAGCGTGGTGAAAACCAAGCGAGTGAAGGTGTTATCTTCGCAGATGTTACTGCTGACGGTAAAACAGGTGTTGTTGTTCGTTTGAACTGTGAAACAGATTTCGTTGCGAAAAATGACAACTACCGTAACTTCGTTGATGCATTGTTGAAAATTGCAATGAACAACTTGCCTGCAGACATGGATGCATTCAAGGCGTTGAAATTCGACGACAAGTTGACTGTTGAAGAGAAAATCACTGAGCAAATCGGTGTAATTGGTGAAAAATTGGACCTTTCAGGATACGAAGTAATCACAGCTGAATCAGTTGTTGCTTACAACCACCCAGGAAACCAATTGGCTACTTTGGTTGCTTTGAACAAAGGTTCAGAAGAAGCGAAAGAAGCTGGTCGTCAGGTTGCAATGCAAGTTGCAGCGATGAACCCAATTGCTTTGAACAAAGACGGAGTTGATCAAAAAACAATCGATCGTGAATTGGAAGTTGGTAGAGACTTGGCAATTCAAGAAGGAAAACCAGCTGATATGGCTGACAAAATTTCTCAAGGTCGTTTGAACAAGTTCTTCAAAGAAAACACTTTGTTGAGCCAAGAGTTCATCCGTGACAACAAGCAAACTGTAGAGTCTTTCTTGAACTCAGTTGAGGGAGGATTGACAGTTGTTGACTTCAAAAGACTTTCTTTGGCATAAGAAGACATCATTGATATCGAAAAGCCGTTCCATTTTGGGGCGGCTTTTTTTTGTACCCTTGTTTTGATAATTGGCAGACCTGATATGTTCAACGGTGAACCTTATTCAGGACATAATGCTTAGTTTCGCCACCGAAATTATTTACTGAAAATGAAAACGAAAATTTACCTAAGCCTATTAGGACTCGTTCTTCTCGTGAGTTGTACCAATTACGGTCGATTAAATTATGTGAAAAGCGATCGAACCAAGCATTCTTCATCAGCGGAGCGCAAAGAGGAAACACCAAATGCTACCAAAAGTATTTCAAGTTTTTCAGCCGAAAAAGTGGGGGGCACCTTACCTGAAGAAAAGGGTATTGCTCAAGTTGAACAACCCCAACCAAAACAAAGAGAAGATTCCAAGTCAGAACAAATAACCGAGAAAATCGTGTTATCGAAGGCAAGCGTTGAGCGCAAGGTATCAACTTTGGCTAGCAATCCTCCTTGTTCAACCATTGTATTGTACAACGGAACTACAATCGAGGCGCGCAACATCAAGGTAACGCATCGCGACGTTTTTTTTCAAACCTGCGATAAGGAAAAGAGGCTTTCGGTACCCCGCAAAGAGGTTGTAAGAATCTTGGCTACTACAGATACCGAATTGTTGAACAGCGGTGTAAGCGAAAGCAGGTTCAAGGATCGTCACACAAACGGTTTCGCTATTTTGATGTTCGTACTGTCCTTTCTCGTAGTGGTTGGAACATCAGCCTTGTTGTATTATCAATTGTGGTTGTTTGCTGGACTCGTAGCCGTTGGTTTCGTAGTCGCGTGTTTGTTCTTTTTATTCTTTGTAAATCACGACCTATCCTCTCTAAAAGGAATTGGCTTATTGGTGACAGCCCTAATCTTGGGGATTTTAAATGTTGTCATGCAGAGCCTTTTAATAGGAGAGTACTTATAACCAAAACCTTTAAACATATATCATGAAAACAAAATATATCTTACCCATCGTGGTTGTTTTAATCACCTCATGTGGAAATTACAATCGACTGAATTATCAACGTTTTAACCACGATAAAAAGTCAGGTGAAGCGAAAGAATTTACCTCTACCACTCCAAATGAAGTTCGTGAAAACGATCAACAACCTCAAATGACATTAGCATCTAATAATGCGGATGAAATGGAAATCCTTTTGGAGACTCCTTCCGAAGAGTTGATTACCAATGAGACGCTTGTTGAGGATACCAATGCAGTAAAATGTGACCAACTCGTTTTAAAAAATGGAGAAGACAAAGATGTGAAGGTTCAACTGATTACAGAAAAGTCTATTCGTTACAAAAATTGTGATCATTTGGATGGTCCCGATTACGAGCAGCCACTGAGCGAAGTACTTTTTGTAAAGTATTCCAATGGGAAAAAAGAAGTTTTTGAGGTGAAAGAAGAACCGAAGGTCGAAGCGATCAATATACCTGCAAGAAACCGAAACAGCAGCGGAGAAAACAATTCGATTACTGGATTCGTGATGGGGCTTTCGTCGATCTTTTTGTTTTGGACGGCAGTGGTTCCTATCATAGGATTGGCATTTTCTTGGACAGGGATTATTAAAGGCCGACATGAAGGTGAAGTTTCGAGATACGAAGGATTGGCAATTGTGGGTGTAATCCTGAATGCGTTGGGAATAATTGGGGCAATAGTACTTTTCTTTATTTATTTCTTATAAGTGTGTTTTCCTGCTCTTTGGCTCCTTCAAATAATTGTATATTTGCGCTCAGCGAATTAAAAAAATGAGGTACAATCGAATTCTCCTAAAGCTGAGTGGCGAGTCCCTGATGGGAGACAAGCAATTTGGGATTGACAACAAGAGACTTAGCTCTTACGCCCAACAAATCAAAGAAATTCATGACGCAGGTGTTGAAGTTGCTATCGTAATTGGTGGTGGTAACATTTTCCGTGGTGTTCAAGCGGAGGAGGGAGGTATGGACCGAACTCATGGCGACTACATGGGAATGTTGGCAACCATGATCAATAGTATGGCTTTGCAATCTTCTTTGGAAGCTGTTGGGATCAATACCCGTTTGCAATCGGCCATAGAAATGCGTGAAATTGCTGAGCCCTATGTGCGAAGAAGAGCTGTTCGTCACCTGGAAAAAGGTCGCGTGGTAATCTTCGGTGCAGGTACGGGTAACCCTTTCTTCACAACCGATTCGGCTGCGTCCCTTAGAGCTATTGAAATCAACGCAGATGTGATTTTGAAAGGAACGCGTGTGGATGGAATTTACACCGCTGACCCGTTGAAAGATCCGACAGCTACGAAATACGATAAATTGACCTTTGACGATGCCTATGCAAAAGATTTGAAAATCATGGACATGACGGCATTTACACTTTGTAAGGAGAACAATTTGCCAATAGTGGTGTTTGACATGGATACACCAGGACAATTAATGAAATTGATGCAAGGGAACGAAATAGGGACTCTTGTTCACAATAAATAAAACGTTGCCATGACAGAGGAATTGAACATGATCTACGACGAATTTAAGTCGTCAAATACAAAAGCTCTTGAGCACTTGGAATCAGAATTGCAAAAAGTTCGCGCGGGTAAAGCTACGCCGAGTATGTTGCAAGGTGTAATGGTGGATTACTACGGTAGTCCAACGCCATTGCAACAGGTAGCAAACGTAGGAACTATGGATGCTCGTACTTTAACAGTTCAGCCATGGGAAAAACCTATGTTGAACGAGATTGCTAAGGGAATCATCAATGCGAACTTGGGCTTTGCTCCACAAAATAACGGTGAGGTTTTGATCATTAACGTACCGGCTTTAACAGAAGAAAGACGTCGCGACTTGGTGAAAAAAGCCAAGGCTGAATGTGAAAATGCCAAAGTTGTGATTCGCAACAACCGTAAAGATGCTTTAGACATGGTGAAGGATTTGAAAAACGACGGTCTTTCGGAAGATATGATGAAGGATGCGGAGAATGAAATTCAAAACATTACCAACAGCTTCAGTGCTAAAATCGATGAGCACTTGGTGGCGAAGGAAAAAGATATCATGACGATCTAATCGAACAAGATAGATAAAGATAAATGGCGAAGGGTGGATGAAAATCGGCCCTTTTTTCGTTTAAAGAATTAAAATCTCAACCCTGCGATTGGCTTGTTCTTCCTCCGCGTTCGTCGGATTTTCAAAAACAGGACGGGTTCCGCCAAATCCGCGAGTTTCAATTCTGTTTTTCTTGATTCCAGACTCGATTAGGTACTGGGCTACTTGTTTGGCTCGAGCCTCAGAGAGTACCTTACCAGCATTGGTTTTTTCTTCTAACTCCAACACGTGTCCCTGAATTTCTATATCAATTCTCGGGTTCAATACCATAAAATCTTTCAAGCGAATCAATTTGGCTTCGGCGCTTGGCAGGAACTGGGCTGTTCCGGGTTTGAATTGAATGTCATTCAAAACCAAAGATTTTCCCTTCTTGATCGGTTCCATCCACAGGTTGATTTCATTGAACGCTCCACTGAAAACCTGTTCATCACGGTCGATGTAAAAATACCCTAGGGCATCGCAGTGCAATTGTAATTTGCCACTTTGTTTTTGCGTTAGGAACAATTCACTGGCCTTGTAGCTACCGTTCACCCCTCTGATGCCTTCTAGTTTGACTACACCAATTACGGGCTGCATGGTCTCCACATCCCTTACTTGCACGTGCACACAGGCCTGAAATTCATCTACTCGTTCATCAATGACCTTTTTAGCTCCTCTACCAGTACCCGATAAATCTTGCGATAGGGCAGGGGTGAAATCGAGGTTCATTTTGACGAAACCTTTTTTCTTGGTTTGAGCATACACGCATATGATAACTGAATTGTTTTTGCGCATGCGTATAGGAGCCAAAACATTGCCCCCGATGCTGTCGCCCAAGGCGAGAATGTGGTGGCCATCTTCTACGAAGAAGCGCTGAATCTCGGCCTTGCCCGTGTAGATGTCTTCGCAATTGATATCCCCTCTACCTCCGTCAAAAACGACCATTTTTATTGGGTCCATATAAGATTCCACACGAAGGTTGAAACTGCCATCAAAGGGAGCTGTGTATTTGAACCATACGGAATTGGCTTCTGGGTATTCGGATAAACTAGGGTAGTTTTTAAATTCATTTTTGTCACCTCCATTTCCGATTAATTGAAAGGTGTTTTTTCCAGAATTGATGAGGGAAATGGCTCCTTCACAATCTGAAATCATGTGAGAGACAATTTTTTTATCCCTGTGCAGACCACAAGCGGCAAGTGTAAAAAGTAAAGTCCAAGCCAGTGTTTGGAAACCCATTTGAAAGCTCCTATACTTGCAAGGCAGTACAACTAAATTTGGCATGATAAGCTCCTTATATGAAAGGTTAGGAGATCAAACGATTCAACGCTTGGTTGAAGGCTTCTATAATCGAATATACAACAATTCTAAAATCCAACATTTGTTCAAGACGGAAAAAGATGAGGTGATGCGCAAGCAGTATCTTTTTCTGACGCAATTCTTTGGTGGACCAAGTAAATACTCGGATGAATTCGGCCACCCCAAGATGCGCATGCGACATATGAAACAGGTCATTCGAGAGGAAGACAAAGACGAGTGGTTGCGCTGTATGTTTGAATCAATCGACGACCTGAACTTGGATGACAAATTGACTTTTGAGTTAAAAGCAGCCTTTCCCGTTTTGGCCAATCACATGGTAAACAGTCGCTAACGGATAACTATATTGGCCGTCCCCATTAAGTTCAGACCCAATTGCAGAGAATGAACATTGGGGTGAATGTAGCTCAAATCAAAGACCTTCAGTGTACCTTGAAGTACTGCTTTTTGTTGGGCATTGATCGGAATTTCTCGATTCAATTCCTTTTCTATCTTCAACCGATAAGTTTCGAGTTGTCTTCCCAAGTCGAATACGAGTTTTTCTTCGAGAATTTTTTGCAGTCGGCTTTCAAACAACCAACTTCCCGATTTGAGGAGAATGCTTTTGGTTTCCAAATCGTAATCCACTTCTTGCAAGGAAAGAAGGCCCTTTTCGGCATCGTAAGTCGGTCGACCTTTCAGAAAAAGGGTTCCTTTTTTACTACCCGAAAAATCAACTTGAATGCTGAGATAGTTTTCATCAGGACCGAGTAAAGTCAAACGATCTATCTGAAGTTTCTTACGTCCCTTTTGTATCACAACTGGCTCCCATCTGTCCGATAATATTTGATTCAAAGAGTCATAAGACAGATCAAAATTCAAGGGAATGCGAAAACCGGAGTCCAAACTTGTTTTACCCAGTGGAGGCAAGGGAAGGGGTTGGGTGTTGAGATTGACCGATCGCACTTCCGGACGAAGATCAAGTTGAACCTTGGTTCGCAATTGTTGATTTGTAAAGTTAAGCTCACCCATGGAAACTTGCTTCGGATTAAGGTGCAGCCAACCTATGCTGGGTATTAGAATAGGTTTTTGTGCCAATTCCCATAAATCTTCGATTTTTGGTCGAAAATCTGTTTTTTGAATCTCCTCATCTATTTTGCCCAAGGACTCCTTCAAGGCCTTTGAAATCTCCTTTTCAATGAGCTTGGAAGCATCGTATTTGAGGAAGGTAAATTCGCACGGGTCGATAGACTTGATTCCTTTTAATGTAGTAATGGATTTCAACTTAAAATTTTTCTCGAGTTGAAGTTGGGTCGCAAAGTCAATTTGAATGCGGCGCATGGCCTCTTTGTCGCCACACGATACGTAGATTCTAGGAACAATACAAAAGGGATCCCGACCAAAGGCGGAGGAACAGTGGACGCAATAATTGGCTTTGATTTTATAGGCACCTTGAATTTCGGAGAGTACGCTATTTTGTTGACCATAAAAGCGAATCGAATTTCGGTTTAAAAGGTATTCAAATGAAACACCTTCGCATTGATTTTTTTCCCCTGAAAAAGATGTGGGCACTTCCTTGTCTAGTTTACTGAAAACAAAACCCAGATCTACGGTGATTGGAATTTGAATGGTCCCCATGGTTTGTGGAGGAGAGAAAACAGCAACTTTTTCCTCGGGTTTGGGTGCTTTAATCGTGGCACAGGCACTGACAAAACTGGCGAGAAAGGCCAGGAGGAAAATTCGATAAATCATGGATTAAAATTACTGTTTGTCCCTGAAAAATTGCGCTCGAAAGTCTGTTTTAATACAGGAAAAAACGATCTTCGTTGGATGGAAAAAATGCTTTTGAACCTAGGGCTTAGTTTTACGGCAGCCAAAGTATTGCCTTATCTCTTTTTTACCGCATTAGGCGTTGCATTGGCCTATATGGTTTTTAAACGAAACTTAAAGCCAGCGTTGAAATGGCCCCTGGTGGTTCTATTGGCAGCAGTTCCATTTTTACTTTACTTTGCCATCAATCCTATCTATCAGGGAGATTTTTCGAATCAACCGAGTGAAATCAAGCTGCGCAACAGTTATACCACACGTATTAAAGATGGTTTGCTAGTAATGGCGATTCCGGGCTGTCCGTACTGTTTGGAGGCTACGGAAGTATTGAGACAAATGAAGGATCAAAATCCGAAACTCAACATCCATTTCCTGGTCATTGGGGATACTTTGAATTTGGCCCCATATCGAGATTTGTCGGATGGAAAGTTTCAAGTAGTTTCCTTGGAAAATCCGCCACTGTTTACTGCTAGCGTTGGAAGTTCGTTTCCAACCTTCATCAAAGTTCAAAATGGAACAGCGCTGAAATACTGGACGAATAATGAGTTCGGTGTTGGTGCCAAAGATGAAGTGGTTACTTCCTTTTAATCGACTTTTTCTAAGCTAGCGAACTGCACGGTAAATACCAATGAACTCAATACGATGAATTTTTCATCGGAGCCTTCGTCTGAACCAGCCGTATCTCTTCCCCCTTCTTTTTTGGAGCAAATTATCTTGTAATCCAAGCCTTTTTCGGTTCGCGTAAGAATGGTTATATAATCCCCTTTGAGCACTTCATAATTGCCATAAAAGGTATCGTCGATTAATACAAGGTCGATTGTTATACCGTTTTGTTCGTCTTCATAAAAATGTTTGCCATCGGCGTATTGAGCGTCCCATACAAGTAAGTAATCTTTGATGATTTTATCGTATTTCGGACTTGTAAAAGTGTAACGATGGGTCCATACCCCTGCTTTTTCGGTAGGTAAAATTTCAATGGTGATGTCCAAGGAATCCTTGATGCCCTCAGCGTAACCGAGATACATTTTGCCTTTGTAAGTTCCTACCCATTCCGTCAACCTTGGTGGAGCTTGGGAGAAGGAGAAAAGGCTGATAACGATGAAAGTAAGGGTAAGAAGATTCTTCATACTGGGTATAATTCGAATTGAATTAAAAGTAACATTTCTATGATAACTAGTTTGCAGTACTTTTTTCTTGTCTTGACACAAGAAAGAAGTACCAAAAAAGAAAGTCAAGGCTTCGAAAAGTGTCCTCGTTTTGTAGCGAAACATTCCGGTCACTCGCTAAAACTCGCCGATTTAGCAATCGTCTCAAACACTACGCTCCTTACCCTTCATTTATTCGACAAAACTTGTGGTACTTTTCAAGGCCAAAATTTTAAGTGAACTAGTTGACAGTACTTTTTTGTTGTCTTGACACAAGAAAGAAGTACCAAAAAAGAAAGTCAAGGCTTCGAAAAGTGTCCTCGTTTTGTTTCGAAACATTTCGGTCACTCACTAAAACTCGCCGATTTAGCAATCGTCTCAAACACTACGCTCCTTACC
>JAOASF010000086.1 GCA_025210175.1 Crocinitomicaceae bacterium
ATTTTGATGGTTCAGACTGAAGGTTGGCAACCATTTGCTGATAGTCTGTTACAAATTCATTTTCATTGAAAATAACATGTTCGATTTGCTGTTGTGTTTGATTAGCTCTACAGTCCCAAAAGAACTTTTTGGTGTAAATACTGTTCATCAAGGTTGGGCTATTTCGATCTACTTCTATTCCCATCGACCCCATTGAGAAAGCTCTACCGTCGGCAAAACCCAATTCGGGAATGTGACAGGAAACGCACGCCATTTGTCCATTACCACTCAATTTTTTTTCGTGAAATAAGCGCTTCCCCAAGGCCGCCACCTCCTTTCTCAAATTTCCAGGAGAGGCATTGGCAAAATAGGCCACATTCAAATAATCTGCCGCAAACATGCTTTTTGCATGAAAGTTGACCGCAATAGGTAGGTTGGCCGTCATTTCAAAGTATTCAACTCCCAAGGCATCTTGAATATCAACCAACAAAGCCTTCATTGGGTCCAGTACTTCTGTCAAGAGAGCATAGCGATCAAACTTCTCGAAACTCAATTCTTTAAAAAGTGCATTCGATCTAGTTTCAATCTTCTCCTTCTTTAAGGTAAATGCCGAGTCTACCAGCGGAAGATAGAATTCCATATAGCGGAAAATCGAATTCAGCGCTATTTGATTTTGCGCGATACTTTGTTGCTGAGATGGCGAATCGAAACCTGAAACACCAAGGGATAAGATTCGATTTATTTGCAAATGAGCCGCCTCGAAAAAATGACGGTTCTGCACTTCGAAAAGAGAACTGTACCGAATCAAGTCTTTGAAACGAAGTACCAAATCCGCTTGTAAGGTTTTCACCTTGGCTTCATTCACTTGATCTTCAATTAATTCAGATTCCAATATTTGAAATCCTTTCGGTTCCAAAACAGAAAGTTGGGGAGCGTTTCTTTCCGATTTTGGAAGAGGCGCTCCATTGATGAAGTCCTCTATGTATTGTGGTTGGTAGTAGTTCAACCACATTTCGAGTTGTTTGTATTTTGCCTTGAAGGTCAACAAACAAGTCAGTTTTTCTGCAGTACTTGCAGAGGAAAATGCTGCTTCGTAATCCGTTACGTCTTTTGAAAAACGAGCAATATCTTCCTTTAATGTTTTTTCAATCGTCCACTTGGGGTCTAAATTCTTCAATTCACCCGAGGAGTTGGTTTTCAGCGATAGTAGTCCGAGGATGGTTAGAGAAATAATGGGAACGATAAAACGCATAATCTAAAAAGTAAAAAGGTGCACCGATCCGAAGACCGATGCACCGAGTAGAAGAGGGATATTCTTATTGAACGATCAATTTTTTGGTTACACCCGTTCCAGTTACAATCATGTAAACTCCTGGAGCGAATCCTTGAACGTCTAATTCTTTTGCACCACGGTAAACTTTTACCAAGTTTCCTTCTGCATTGTACAATCCGAAATCAACTTCTTGAGAGAAATGTACGATACGAGTTGTTGGGTTTGGATACAAGCTAAATACGCTCTTATCCATTTGAATTTTCTTCAAGTCTGAAGTTGAAACTTGATCCCATCCTGTCATTGCAAAAGTCAATGAGTTATTGAAAGGGAATGGGTTTGAACCACTAGGGTGTTGAGAGTTGAACAAAATTGTTTTTCCATCTGGAGTAGCGCGACCACCTGTGATTTCAGCTCCCTTAGGAACTTGAGCTACGCGGATCAAATCGTCCCATGTTGGGTTAGCAATGCTCAAGTCCAACAAGTACATCTCACAATCTCTGTTGGTAACACCATCCGGAACACGTCCTCCTGAAGTACCGTTCAAATCTTCTTGAATGATCAAGTAAGTTTGTTGATCGATTACTATAGTCGCCAATCCATCAGGGTTCGACAAGTGACGAGAAGGGTAAGAGCTCAACGGTGCACCGTTGTACAAGTCGGGTCCACCTTCAATTAAAACAGACATGGTGTTGTTAACTGGGTTGAAAGCCATTACTCGTCCATAAAAATCCTTGTATGCAGCGTTTTCAGGAGTTGTTCCTTGAGCAGTTGCTCTTGCTGTGTGGTGTGGAGCAAAAACACATCCATCAGCGTACTCACCTGCCCATGCATTTCCTGGGTTATCGCGACCTGTTTCTGTAAAGTAAACCATTCCAGAAACTGGATCCAATGCTACCCATTCGTTACGGTTAAACATGGTACAGTTCGAATCAACCGCCTGCTGAGCGTACGAAACCACATCGTTCATATCGTTCATTCTCATTTCAACCCATGGGTTTGCGCGGTCGTGTTTGAAAGCGTACAATGTACCTGATGTGAAGTCACCCGCAACGTCTGCTACAAACTTCCCAAAGAAAGCTGGTGTAGCATCTGCTCCAAGGAAAACTGTTTTGTTATCTGGCATGACCACACCTCCTTCAAATTCTTGACGTCCCCAGTTGTATTGCTTTCTTACAGCTACAGCCTGGCGCGGATCGATTTCCACCATGTAGTTAAAGTTCTCGAACTTGCGTACTGTTTGACCATCTGCAATGGCAATACCCGAACCTGCGATTGTGTAATCTGCAGTATCGCGAACACCATTTCCGTTGTCGTAAATGGATGGGTTATCGTAACGGAACCACTCCTCGGCCGACCATATGCGACCATCTAGTGAATTGATTCCTCCACAGTTCATTCCTGTTTCACCTACGTGATTAACAAAGTCTACGTTGAAGAATTTTCCTGTACGACCATCGTTAAGCGTTTGATTCACTACTATCAAAGAATCCGTATTGGGGTCTCTTCTCACCTTGAAAACGGTCATTCCACCGCCGTCACCAATTTTGTCGTCGCTCAAAACCATTTCGTGATTGATTGAGATCCAACCCAAATCTTGCGTTCCGGCTGCTGTGTCAGGCGTAAATCCGATAAAGTCGTGCCATTGCTTGGCTACTTCTTGACCAGCAGGGTTGCCGTACATTGCTGAAGTTTGAACCATGTCTACACCTCCAATAAACAAAACTTGTTGCTTAATAGGCGAAGCTGGTACCAATACCGTTTCGGGAACCGTATCGTAGTTAAAGTGCGGGTCAAATTGCAATTGAGCCGAAGCAGAACCTGCAATAACCAACGCTAAGGAAGTAAGGGTAAATTTCAATTTCATGTATTCCAATTTTTTTACGATTCAAAACTAAACCACCCTTGTTGGTTGAATATTAGTGGTTGATAAAGAATGTGTTAAGTAGCGTTAAGCCAGTATTAAGCAGGGAGAAAAGGTTGCGAGGGCAAAGAGAACAATCCATTCAGTTTCAGTATGGTTCTTTCTATTCACCGTTGGGTCAATTCAATTGAAAAGAAAAATGACGAACTTCGCGGCGCGCAATTTTGTAGAACAATCATGAAGCATTTTTTAATCGTTGGAGGAGGGATAGCTGGTTTGACCAACGCCTACTTTCTATTACAGGAGGGCCAAAAAGTAACCCTAATCGATAACGACAAGAATGTAAGCACGGCTGTTGCTGCTGGACAAATAAACCCCATGGTTTTTCGTCGTATGACCAAATCGTGGCGCGTTGACGAGTGCCTTCCATTTGCTTCCTCTTTTTTTGAGCATCTGGATCGAGGATGTTCGGGTAAGTTGATCATGCGTTCGTCCATTCGCCGTATGTTTTCGCACGAACAAGAGAGAGACCTTTGGTTAAAGAAACAAGAAGATCACAAGTTTGCCGATTACTTGACTCCCCTGTCTGAGGAAGATATGCTATTCGATCAAGCGAAAAATATTTGTGGATCGGGTCGCGTTAAAAACAGCTACTACGTCAATTCGCAAGTGTTCATTCAGCACTTGAGAGATCATATCCATATGCATTCTTCCGGTACGTTTCTAATTGATGAGGTTGACCACAGCCAGTTTAATATCGAAGCGAAGAGTTACAAGGGCGAGATTTTTGATGCCATTTTATTCTGCGAAGGTTATCGAAATCGATACAATCCTTGGTTTGGCAAATTGCCTGTCAACCGAACAAAGGGTCAAATTTTGACCATCGAATCCGAGACCATTTATCGATCAGAATCCTTGAATCGCAAGTGTTTCTTATTGCCACAAGGTGATGGAACCTTCCGCGTTGGATCGACTTATGAGTGGGACTCCGAAAATTTAGAAATCACGCCAGAAGCTAGACAAGTAATTGAAAACAACCTGCAATCCCTAGTGATTGACAAGTACAGGGTTGTGGATCAAAAAGCCGGGATTCGACCGACGACAGCTGATAGACGTCCAATAATCGGCGAGCACCCGAAGCATCAAGGCATTTACATTTTCAATGGTCTTGGAACCAAGGGATATCTCTTGGCTCCCTTGTTGGCTCGGGAGAATGTAGACTACATTTTGCACCAAAAAAGTCTTCACCCAGAAGTTAGCCTTGAAAGGTTTAACGAATATTTTTAATCTCTTTACCCGGGTAGACAAACTAGGATTGTACCTTTGTAAAAAAATAGAAACATGTATCCTCCAGAATTAGTTAAACCAATGAAAGAGGATCTTACGAATGTAGGATTCACAGAATTGCTTTCAGCTTCAGAAGTTGACCAAGCAATCGAAAACAATAAAGGAACCATGCTAGTAGTCGTAAACTCAGTTTGCGGATGTGCGGCAGGTAATATGCGTCCAGGTGTGAAGTTGTCTTTGCAGGGTGATAAGAAGCCGAACAATTTAACAACTGTATTTGCAGGTGTTGATGCGGAGGCGGTTGCTCAAGCGAGAAAATACTTCTTGCCTTACCCTCCAAGTTCTCCATCTATCGCTTTGTTTAAAGACGGTCAGTTGGTTCACTTCTTGGAAAGACACCACATTGAAGGTGGAACAGCTCAGATGATTTCTGACAACCTTCAAGCAGCATACAGCGAGTTCTGTTAAGAAGAAAACCTTTTAAAAGAAAAGCGTCTTGGTTTTACTGGGGCGCTTTTTTTATGCCTTTAACGAGAGGTAGGTGGAAGTTGAGATTGGGAGATCTATCAAATAGTATCAATAAAAAAACGGGGAACAAATTGATCCCCGTCTCAGAAATGATTTAACTGTTTTTATTTTATTTCTATATTGATGGTTTGCTTTTTGTCGCAGTTATTGATTTTAAGCAATCCACGATGTTGTTCTCCTGATGTTTTAGAATTAATAAATGCATCTGCGGCCATGTTATAAAACACCGTATTGACAGAAGAGTAATTAGGGATACCAAAAGAATTTTTATGATGGAAGGGACCGATGATTGTATCATTAAATGGACTCGTCAAAGGTATAAAACTATCAACAATAGCTGGATTCACCCAAATAGTGTCTGTTTCATTGAAAGAACGGCTATAATTTACTGATATGAAAAATTCCAAATCCATATTAATTGTTACCTGTCCTAAATCAACGTTTTGACCATGTGGTACCCCATCGATAAATCCAATTAAATTCATGGTGTTTGTATTTTGACCATCATATGCTTTGGAGGTTGGTGACTCATACATTAGATCAATATGTCCTTCACTGTCCGTAGTGAATGGAAATGATGCACTTTGAACTTTTCCACCTTTTATGTAACTTATGTCTATTGAACCAGAGGTATTTGAAACAGGTAATGTTTGTTCACAATCCTTAAAAAATGTACCTGTAATGCGGTAAGATTTATTCTCGCTTTTACATGATAATACAATCGTTATCAAGAGTAAGGTAAATGCTAAATTGATTTTTTTCATAGTAATTTTTTTAGGTATTAATGACGTTTAAGTTTTAATCTGTCGTAACACGCATCGAACATCTGACTTATCTGGATTAATCCATCCCGAAAAGAAAGTTTTGTAATAGTTAAAGCCATGATTCAATGATAGTTAATAGTTGTAACGAAAATACAACTTTTGATTTTGAAATTGAATATTTATTGTTCAAGGATTTCAACCTCTATCCTTCTATTCTGTGTACGACCACTTTCGGTTTCATTGGAGGCTACTGGTTGAGTATCTCCTTTACCTGCTACCTGAACTCGTGCTTCATCTATACCCTTGGCTCGTAAATATTCCTGAACACTCTTCGCCCGATTCAATGACAATTCTTGATTTAAAAACGAATCCCCAACGTTATCGGTGTGACCCGTTATCCGGATTCTAATTCTGGAATTTTCGTTCATCACTTGGACCAATCGGTCCAAATCGGGTATCTCTGTATTTTCAATTTCAGCCGATGCACTTCGAAAGCGAATTCCCTTGATCACCAAAGTTTCTTTTTTGACTGGTAAAGGAACATCCAAGTCCTCTATTTGAGGTGTTTTAAGCGGATATTTCGGAAACAATCGAACATCGTCAATAGCAATATATAATTCATTGTAAAATCGTCTGTAAATACCCTTTTTTCGTCCCTCAATCTGTGTGTATATCGTTTTCATTTTGGGTTTGAAATTTCCGATACTCAGAAATCGCTCGTATCCCTTTGCTTTGTATTCCACATGAAAAGTGGACCACGTTCCATTCGTTGGAACTGTATCTATCGGGATTGAGATACTTGCAGGCAAATTCACTTTTTTCGTTCTATTCTGAACATAAATTCTCTTTTCAGAGAGGATGATATCCAAATTACCTCCACTAAACCGACTCAAAACAGGATAAGCCAAGGACACTTCAAAAATATAGACGCTGTCTTTTTTCAAATTTTCTTTCAAAGTCACTCCTATGGCCTCACGGTAGTCTGTCTTTTTATCGATCAAAATTAGGCCTGTGAAGCTATTTCCTTCCCTAAGTTGAAGACTCACATACGGATAACCTGGATGCACTGTTGTAATTTGTTCGCTACAATTAGAATACAGGTCTGGCGTACAATTATTAACGACTCGAAACCAATCTTTGACAATAAACTCACCCATATGCTTTGGGCACCCTCTAAAATTTTCGAAACCTCCATTGGGAACCAAGTTCTGGGAAAAAACAAGGAATGGAAAGAACATTAATAAGAGTTGGAAGCTATTTTTTTTTTCTCATGATAGTAGCGGAAATTAAAGCATTAAACGAAAATTGAGTGATTCTATTGAGTAACCAAAACAAAAAAGCCACCTGTCAAACAACAGATGGCTTTTGATATTGTGAAGTGTGTACTTATCTTCTGATTCCTATTTTCAAGAAGCGGCGATTATCTACGATGTTCGCTTTTTCCATCAAGGCAGCTTTCGCTGTGTTTGGAGCGCTTCCTTTCGCTGTTTGCGTTAAGGCTGCTTTTTGCTCGGTGTAGTTGCTCGTTGCTGGTGCTTTGGTGGTTTTCTTTACTTGTACCACGTACACTCCATTTCTTCCCATCAAAGGAACTGTTTTTTGTCCATCTTTCAATCCAGAGAATACCGCACCAATAATTTCAGGCTCGAATCCTACTGCATTGATTTGCGGAGAAGAGAAAGAAACAACGGCAACAACAGGAG
>JAOASF010000087.1 GCA_025210175.1 Crocinitomicaceae bacterium
GTAATCATCTGAATGCAACTCCAAAAACTCGGCATAATCTTGAGAAATGAAGCGGGCGACGTGGTAAGATTGGTTTTGCAGAAGGGCCTTGAGGCTTCCTTTGAGTTTGACTTGTAAATCAACCGAAAAACAAGCGCTGAGTGGAATGTTAAGTTCCTCAAATACCTCCGTTTTTATGGGATGCTTTTCCGAAAAGCAGGTTGCGTAATCCACCGTGAAACCTTCTTGAATCAACCGATCGTATAGGGCTTTCGACGCCCGATTGCCACCATCTAAGGTCGGCAACATGGGTTTGCTAGTGAGATGGAGAATTCGCATGTTTGGACCTTGGTTCCGTTTTTTCTTTTTTACTTTTTCGTTTCCATTTTTCGAACATTCTTACCCAGTTGTCCATCACAAACAACGGCGCATCATTTGCAGCGGCTCGCATGATCCAAAAAGCAAATGGAGTGAGAAGAAAGGAGGCGAACCACATCCCAAACCAAGCAGGAACAACCTCTGATCTAGCTAAACTTTCGCCTGTAGAAATCAAAACAAAGTACAGCATGAATAAAAGTGCTGCAATCACTACTGGAGCTCCAAATCCACCTTTTCGAACGATTGCTCCTAGTGGTGCGCCAACGAAAAAGAGAACGATAACAGCATAGGTCAAAGCAAATTTACGGTGACTCTCAATGTCGTATTCGCGTAGACTTCTGTTCAAAATATCGTAGTACTGTTTTTGGGATTTGATGGCGTCTAATTTCTGGCGTAATTTCGATTGTACAAAGGCAATGGCATCCTTTTGCTCGTTTGAATTAAAATGGCTCCAGTTAAGTTCTCGTGCGGGAAGAGATAAGTCGCGATAACCTTCTTTTTGGGAAACTTGTGCAATGGTGGAATCGTATTTTAAGCTCTGGTAGTATAAGTCATCTTGCACATGTCCCATACCATAGTTGACCATTGCTTTGTCGCTCTTCTTTTGCAAGGAGTCTTTGGCGTCAGAAAGTTGAAATACATTGAGCATTTCGTAGTCGTTGCCAAAAAGTTCATCGTCTGATTTTTCGAAGGTAAATCCAGAAACATCAATCTTGTAAACGCAGGTTTCAAATGAGCTCCTTCGCGCAGGGCGGTTGCTGTTTTTACCTTTGATGATGTTTCCTGTGCCGTCAAAAATAGGAGCTTGGGCACTCAATTCTTCCACCACGGTACCTTGTTTTAACTCAAAAAACATGTACTTACCATTATCGGATCGGTACATTCTACCTGATTTGGCGCGTATGGTTTTTAGTTCATTATTGCCCGTGTGGTCGTGAATGATGATGTTGGTAAAAGAGTCTCCTTGTAAATCATCTACCTTGATGGCGTACCCTTCTAATTCACGTGTATAAGCCCCAGGTGTTAATAGGGCGGATATCTTGGTGTTTTGAACGTCGTAAATGATGCTGTGCCATTTTAAATTGGCCACAGGTATGAGGTAGTTGGCACAATAAAAGGTACCAGCCGCCAATAGCAAAACCACAATAATCAAAGGGCGCAAAATGCGGTACAAACTCAATCCGCTCGATTTTAATGCCGTTAGTTCATTGTTTTCGGCCATGTTACCCATGGTCATGATGGACGAAAGAAGGATGGCAAGCGGTAGGGCCAGAGGTATTAAGCTGACCGAAACAAAAAACAGTAATTCCAAGATGATGTAAACCGGAATTCCTTTTCCCATTACGTCGTCAATGTACTTCCAAAAGAACTGCATGATCAGGATGAACATGGAGATAAGGAAGGTAACGACAAAAGGCCCTGCGAAGGACCTTATGCTAAATAAAGAAAGGCGTTTAAAAATGACTGTTTTCACTTATGCTGGCAAAGATAGTCATCCAACGCAAAGAAAGATGGGAAATTGCTCTCCTTATGCGCCGATAATTCTTCTCAATTCATTGATCTGATATTCCCAAAGAGCCATCGATTCTTCGATATCTTCCTCGTCTGTGCAGTCTGTAACTCTCAAAATCACAGCCTTGGTCATTGGGTCAATTTCATAGTGCAACTGAAAATAAGACTCTTCGTCCTCGAGACGTTGCCATTTAATTTTTTCTCCTAGCTTTTTAGTTACTAGTCTTGCTTGTTCCTCTTCGTCGTCCCAAATAAATGTGTAAACGTCGTCTTTTATATTAACGTCGTCTGCAAACCATTCGCTCAAGCCGCTTGGAGTGAAGAGCATATTTTCTAAAACTTTCGGTGAGGTGTTCAAAAGGTATTCCAGCTCGAACTTTTTTTTAGTAGACATCATACTCCTAATTAATAATCGTGTAAATGGTTGATAGGTCCGCAAGATACTCATAAACTCATGTTGGTGATTTACCGTTCATTTATAAGTATTTGACTGCGATGTGGATATCTCTGCATCCGTGTACAGTTAATAGACGAAATAATTCGTTAAAACGTTGTTTACGAGTTGTTTAATGTGACACATAGCCGCTATTGCTCGCATCCGGTATTGTTAATAAAATATTTTCGCAGGTTAAAAATTAATTTCTCATTGATAATCAGGTAATAAGAAAGAAACACAGAAAAAAAAATTTAGAACATGATTTGGATGTGTAAAAAACCTCTATATTTGCACCCCGAAACCAATGGCGAGATAGCTCAGTTGGTTAGAGCGCAGGATTCATAACCCTGAGGTCCGGGGTTCAACTCCCCGTCTCGCTACAAACAAAAAAAGGAGTCAATTTTGACTCCTTTTTTTTATTTCCATTTGTTCAATTCTTGCTTCAAAAATTCGGCTAGTTCATCCAGTCGACTTTTGGAAAAGTCAAAGGGTACATTCGCCGTTTGGTAAATTTCAGGAATACTTCTCGTATAGCCCAGTTTCAACGCCGACATATAATCTTCAATAGCTTTCATTTTGTCTTTGAGCGAGATCAACCAGACCCACAAAGCGCCCAGGTGAGCAATTCCGTATTCGATATAGTAAAAAGGAACTTCAAACAAGTGCAATTGGCGATGCCAGCTATAGGCTTTTGCATCCTCATAACCCGTCCAATCTGTAAACGGATTTCCAAACCTGGTTTGAATACCTGCCCATGCCTCTTTGCGTTCTCCGCGCGTGTGGGTTGGATTTTCATACACCCAGTGCTGGAAGGCATCAATGCAAGCAATCCAAGGCAAAACCTTGATGATGTCTTCCAAATGCTCTCTAATGGCTCTATTTTGATCTTCTTGGTCGGGATAAAATTCACTCCATGCGTCCATGGTCAATAATTCCATCGACATGGAGGCTAGTTCTGCAACTTCTGAAGGAAGGTTTTTATAAGCCGTTAACTCCAAGTCCTTGCTCAATACAGAGTGCACCGCATGACCACCCTCGTGAACCATTGTTACCACATCACGGTGACTTCCGGCAGCATTCATGAAGATAAATGGGTAACCACTTTGGTAAAGCGGATAGTTATACCCACCAGGAGCCTTTCCTTTCTTCGAGTCAAGATCCAAGTACGATTTTTGTTCCATCTGATCCAAAACGGAATGAAAGTATGGATTGAGTGAATCAAAAATGGTTAAGGTTTTTGCCAATAACTCTTTTCCATCAGCGAATGGCTTCAGAGGTTCCTTACCATCAGGATCCACCTCCAGGTTCCATGGTTTAATTGGGTTTTCATTCATTTGAATGCAATGTTTCTTTTGCAATTCTCTGGCAATAGGAACAATGCTTTCTTCGATAGCCTTGTGAAAGGCAAAGCAGTCTTCTTTTGTGTAATCAAAACGGCCCATTGCCACGAACTTGTAATCGCGGAAATTTTTGAATCCAGCATTTACAGCCACTTGATGTCGAAGTTGGATCAAATCATCGTAGAGGGTTTCCAAAGCCTCAATGTCTTGCGAACGTCGACTGGCCATTTTTTCGAAGACTTCTTTTCGAATGCTTTCATCTTGTTCTTTCAACAATTTAGCCGCTTGTTGCATCGTAAGCGTTTCACCTTTCCACTCGATACTTTGAGCTGCAGAGATGCTTCCGTACTCTTTTGACTTCTCGGAAATTTGCGTTTGCAGTGCAATGTTTTCATCGCGAAACAAATCAATGCTCGTTTCAACTGAGCGAATGTAAATGTGGAAGGCTTCGTCTTTTTGGGTCAGCTCTTCTGTAAAAGGACAAGCCATCAATTTTTTGTTGAGTTGGTCCTCAATTGGAGAGATCTTAGGAGCGATTTCTGTAACAAAGAAAGAGTAGGCTTTGGAGAACTCATCATTGGTTGTGTCAATGGTCATACGAATGTATCGCCAGGCCATGTTTTCTTCCAAAAAGGCATCTAAGTCACTTTTGTCGCTTAACCACTGCTTTAATTCTGTTTGGTTATTGAGCGGACGATCCAACAAATCGTTGAACAATGGTTCGATAGAGCTCCATGCATCTATCTGTAAATCTTTTGAAATAAAACTCATGTAATTCTGCATAAAAAAAGCCGGTTTAAAAACCGACTTTCTAATTTATTTTTCTTTCGAAGCTTCTTTTTTAGGAGCGGCTTTCTTAGCGGCCGGTTTTTTCGCAGCTGGCTTATCAGCGTCTGCTTTTGGTTTAGCAGTTGTCTTTTTAGCTGCAGGTTTCTTGGCTGCTTTTGGTTTTTCTTCTTTTACCTCTTCAGCTTTGGTTTCTTCAACTTTTTCTTCGCTTTCTTCTTTTTTCAACTCACCGGCTTTTACCAATAAATTGTACCACATGAAGATTTTTTTGATGTCAGAAGGATAAACGCGCTCTTGATCATAATCAGGGAGTATTTCCTCTAAGTAAGCGGCCAATTTTGCCGGATCCTCCTTGTGAGAAACTGCCTCACCTCCGTTTTCTTTATCGAATATTGCTTCGAATACTTCGATCAACGCCTTGTCGTCTGAATAGGTGTAGATACTGATATCCTCCAATGCCGAAATGCGATCTGTGGCGTAAGCTGGAAAACGTTTTTTATCATCTAATGACTCTACAATTACGTTGTTTTTCCCTTGAGCTACAACTTTGAAGAGACCTGATTTACCTGAAATTGCTATGATTCCTTTAACTGTCATCTTTGGTTTATTGTGGCGTCAAAAATATAAAATTACTGTGGAACTACTGCTTTCTGACGAATTTAATGTATCCGCGCTGCTTACCTGTTTCAAGAATCACAAAATAGGTTCCAGCAGGTAATGCAGAAACATCGAGTTGATTGTCGGATAACTGGACAAAAGGAAGGGATTTTCCTTGGCTGTCTTTTAGGTCTACTATGGCAAAGGGAAGTTCTGAGCGAATGGACAGTTGCTGGACGGCAGGATTGGGGTAACATTGGAATTTTTCGGGTTCCAATTCAAATAAATTGAGGGCTGATTGAAAGTTTGATGAAGAAGTAGGGCAACCGTCTGAACCAAAAACATCAACTCGGTAGATGGCATTGGGCGGAGTAATTCCTAAAAATTGATTGGTTTCTCCTGGAAGAATGACATCATTTTTATACCATTGATAGGAGGGATGTGGACTGCTGAACAGGATACTTCCGTTTTGGGTAATAGACGGGGTCGGTTCCAAAGCAACATTGGAAAGCAGACGATAGGCATCTACCTTACCAAAGCCATAAGCATTGTTTTCAGTAGGGCCAGTAAAATTGTCTTTGAAGGAAGTGGTGTGCAAAAGATCTAAAAAGGATTGATAGTTCCCCTTTGGACAACGTTCCAAGTAAAGAGCCGCGATTCCAGCTACGATGGGCGCAGCCATACTTGTTCCTCCATTGCGCATGTGCCAACCGCCATCATCTACATTATTCCAATTGGCTGGATTGTTCAAAAAGGAAAGAGGGCCTGCCGCTAGCGAGATATCGCCACTGGCGCTCACGTCTGGTTTGATTACTCCATGCCTGCTTGGGCCTTTGCTCGAGCTATAACTCAATTCACCAACGGCAGGAGCACCCTGATAAAAGGTATTGCCATTTTTGAGTAGGTAACTCTGTCGATTTTTCACATTGGCGACAGATACAACTATATCGGAGCAGTTCCATGAAGAAACGATGCTCTGGTTGTAATCGGGCGATTGGTAATCCACAATTTTTGGCATTTCCAAAGAGGTTGGAATGCTCGAAACAATCTCGTTTAAACCCATATTGGTAGAACTCCACAAGTCGTATTCTCCCCCTCCAAAGGTTGAAAAACGATAATAATAATCGGTGCTATCAATGCGGTTAAAGAAAACTTCGAGATGGTAACTCCCTTTTTGCAAGCTTTTGTAGGTCAGTACAGTAGCCAGAATGTCACCAGCTTCACTGTAAATGGTATCGGCCAATGGTGAGGCTTGCATTTGATCGCTTACCAAATGAAAATCGGAACTTCCGCGAAAGGAGTAACCCGCATCTACCTTGTCGGCACCAAAACCACAATACATGCTATTAGCAACGCTGCTATCGGCCCAAAAATCGAAGTATATCTTGTTCGCGCCCAATTGCGAGTTGGGGTTGTTTTTAAACCAAGTAAAAGTCGTATCGTTGCTGACCGTACCGTGCACATGAAAAGGCGCCCAATTTCCCGAATTTCCGGCAGCTGCTATTACAATTCTCCCATTTTTTTCATCCAAAAGTGATTCAATATACTCTGAGGCAGGATCGTTGCCATCGTGGCTACCAAGGTAGGTTCCAACGCTCAAATTGACCACAGCAGGTACATTGTATTCATCCGCAATTTTGAAGATGTAATCGCAGGCATCGGCAATGGAAAGGGTCCAATTGGGCATGGAAAAATTGGTCTGAACCATTACAATAAGGGCTTCGGGAGCCATTCCCATGTTTCTGCCGTTCGCCTTTGCATTGCCAGCAGCAATCCCCGTTACCGTACTTCCGTGAAGCGAACCATTTATATTGCTCGCAATAACGCCTGGTGCATTTAAGTCGCTCGTATCGTATTCCCTTCCATAGTTATAAGGCATTGGAACATTGCCACCGGATACATTGTGATCCCAGTAGCGAACAACTCTAGTTCTACCGTTCGAATCCAAAAAATCGGGATGCCTGTAATCAACACCTGTATCAACCAAACCGATGAGCACTCCCTTACCAGTAAATCCTTGAGGGAGGTTCCCCAAGCCGGCATGTACACTGTCCACCTTGTGCGTCACCAAGGCCGAATCAGCCAGCGGCTGACCTTGTGGAATTTCATAATGAAATCGATCGATTTTTTGCTGCTGAACCAAGGATTCTAATTGACTTGTTGTAGCTTGAATAAAAAGGTAATTACTCGTTTTGCGGCGGATGTCAATTCCTTCCTTAAGAAGGAGCGTTTCGTTTTCTGGCGTGTTTTTTATGCAGGAGAGAATCCGTTCTTGAGGTTGAGTACGTACAAGTTGATCGAAACCAACACCTTGGGCAGATACCCCTTCAATTAAACCTAATAAAGCGAATGTTAAAGCTGTAAAAAACCTCATTTTATCTGTATTGCCACAAGTTGAAGACAAGTTAAGCCAAAAAAAGATAAAAAGGTTGCTTCTATGGGATGTAATCGCAATTTTTACGCTCAAAATCAAAAATACATGAAGAGAACCATATTTTTCGTTGGAGCACTTTTGATGTTCAACAGTATTTCCTACGGACAAGAGGCGCCTAAATTCGCTGACTGGTACAATGGCAAAAAAGCTGGTATGCAGACAGATAAGGCCTACAAAAAATTGAAAAAGAAAGAGTCTCAAACCGTCATCGTTGCAGTTATCGATTCAGGGATTGACATTGAGCACGAAGATTTACAAGGACAGATTTGGACGAATGCCAAAGAAATCCCAGGAAATGGAATTGACGACGATAACAATGGTTACATCGATGACGTACATGGATGGAATTTTTTAGGAAATAGCAACGGTGAAAACGTTAATGGTGCCAATTTGGAGAAAACCAGAATTTACCGCGAGCTTTCTAAAAAATACGCAGATATCGACCCAGCAACTTTGTCGGCTGCCGACAAGAAGGAGTACGCCTTGTACGAAGAGGTAATGGCTTCAGTGGAAGGGGAGATCAAACAATACCAACAGTACATTCAGTACATCGATATGGTTCCCAAAATGTTGGACATGGTTCCTTCACAAGTAGCCGAAAAATTGGGAAAGAAGGACTACACCATGAAGGACTTGAAGAAGTGGAAACCTGAAGAAAAGGATGACAAAAACTTGAAAGCCATGGCGGTTGGTTTGCTTTCTGGAACCTTGACCAAAGAAGTAATCGAAGCACAGAAAAATCAGGTTCAAGAAATGTTGGACTTCCATTTGAATGTTGATTTCAACGAAAGAGATATCATCGGAGACAATCCAAATGACTTCACAGATACTCAATATGGAAACAATGATGTAGAAGGACCAGACGCTTTGCACGGAACCCACGTAGGAGGTATCATCGGAGCTGTGCGTGGTAATAAAAAAGGTGGAGACGGTGTTGCAACCAATGTAAAATTGATGTCACTCAGAGCTGTACCTAATGGTGACGAAGCAGATAAGGATATTGCCTTGGCGATTCGTTATGCGGTAGACAATGGAGCGAAGGTCATCAACATGTCATTCGGAAAAGCGTATTCTCCACATCAAAAAGAAGTGTACGAGGCGTTTAAATATGCTGAATCGAAGGATGTACTTTTGGTGCATGCAGCAGGAAATGATGGTGCCAATTTGGACGAAGGGAAAAAAAACCCAACAAC
>JAOASF010000088.1 GCA_025210175.1 Crocinitomicaceae bacterium
CTTTCAGAGTCCAACCATGGCATCATTGATATGGCCGGAAAATACAAACTGTTCGACTTTCTCCAGTACGACACCGTCGATTATCCCCGTGTGTGTTTTGGTTGAATAGGAAAAGATTTTACCAAGAAAAAAAGTAAAACAAGTTTCAACTATTTTGAAAGTCTTTTCCCCGATCTGCCGGAAAAAATAACCGAAAAAACAGAAGCAAGTTATCCTGACTTCCTCGATTCCAAAGATTGGTTTGAGTTTGAAAAAGGGAAGTGGAATTTCTTGGATCAAGACGGCAGTTATCTATTTGATGAAGATTTTGAATTTGTTTACCCTTTTCATTTAGGTCGTTCGATTGTCAAACAAAAGGGTCGCTGGGGAGTGGTTTCCGATACCGGCTTTGTCATCCCCCCTATATATCACGATGTTGAAAACTACTATGCCTCAACAGATGATATGCAGGATGCCGGTGAGCAAGCTGGATTTTACATTGTTACCAAAGTAGATTACAAACCCATTCTCAGGGATATCAACTTTAGGGAACTCAAGATAGATTTTGATCGAGTGGTTTCTAAGGACGAAGATTTGTTATTGGTCGAAAAAAACGGCCGTTCTTTTCTGCTGAACGAGGAGTTGGACTTACTCGATGAAGACGCCGTAAAAACAACATTCATAGGCAATGGCATGTATTTTCAAAAAGAGGAGAAAGAACATTTTGTCTTCGATTTGAACGGAAACCTCAAATGTAGCACCTCAGATTATCGACCGTACAAAATGATTTTTGACAACTACGTTTTGTGCAAGAGAAAAGGTAAATACTATGTTTTTTCTATTGAAGGCGACTCTGTGTGTCAAAGTAAATCGAAAAAATTTCAACTAACAGCCGAAACAGCCTTCATCAGTGATGGCAAGAAATACCACATCTTATTGAAGGATGGCACCGTCATCACCAGCAAAAAAAACTTAGAGCTTTTAGCTGACAATGAAGGTAAATTTTATGGAACCGTTGAATCTGGGAAAGTAAAAATCTACAATACCACAGGCAGTAAATTGTTTACCGTTAAAACCACCTCTACTCCCTACTTGGTCAACGGACGATTGATCTACAAAAGTGACCAATGGATGGTTCTCAATCTCAGTAATGGACAGGAAGAAAGTTTAGAAGAGGAACTATCTGATGTAGAAGTTTTTGATCAATTCTACCACCTCATTACCTTCAAAAACAAGAAACAAAAACTGTACAACAACCAGTGGGAAGAGATCAAATTAAACAAGCGTTATCGAATTAAATATTGGGAAGAAGGTTCCCTACTCTTGCAAAGTCAAGGCAACTACCTTCTTTACGCCAATGGTGAACTAGTAGAATTACCCACTACTTGGGAAATTATTGGACCTTCTCACTTTGGGAAAATTATTGCAAAGGAAAACAACCGCGAGTTTTTCATCAATCAAAAAGGCGAACTCTTATTTGGAAAAACCTTCGAGAAATGCTCCGAATTCAACGGGGATGCTGCGGCAGTGAAAAGTTATTATGGCTGGACACTCATCAATGAAAAAGGTGATTATCTTCATTTCCCGTGTTTTGGTGAAATCATGAATGCCACAGAAAACACCTTCATTGAGTTGCAACGAGTTACTTACGGCATATTTGACCAGAACGGAAATCAACTATTGGCTCCTATTTATCAGAAAATTGAGTGGGTGGACAAAGATCTCATTTCTTGTCTTCTTGACGGTCAAATCGTGTACTTCCATTTTTCAGATTTACTTCAAAACAGAAAATCAAAAAGTTTGCAGTTTTAATTTTTCCTTGCATCAATCCAAACCAAATCATTCTGCGTATATCTGCCGTTAAGTAGAATATTCGTTAGGTTAAGTTAGGTTTATGTTAGGTGATGACTTAATCCTATTCATTAGAATTGATAAGAGCCAGTTTTCCCACTGGCTCTTAGTAGTTACTGAAATTTTGTCCTAATCTTATAGAGCTTAAAATTGAATGAAAGGATCACGCCTCGAACTGTTTAATAGAGGAAATCAAGTTGCTGATAGTATACTGAAACAAATTATTCTATCAAGTGTTCAGGAAGATAAATCGTTCACGTTTCGTAACAAATAAAATATGTGAACATGCATAAAAGTCCTTCAACTAACAATACTCACTTTTGATCGGAATATCCAATAAAAATAGCTCACAAATATCATTACAAGTAGACATTTGGTCTTGATCCTTAACTTTGTTGCTATTTCATGGTGAATGACGAGAAACAAAAAAAGCACCAACTTTCGTTGATGCTTTTTGTGACCTCGTCAGGATTCAAACCTGAAACCTTCTGAGCCGTAATCAGATGCGCTATTCAGTTGCGCCACGAGGCCGTTAGCAAGGCTTGTTTTTTGTAGAAAACTCAACAGTTTGCGGGTGCAAAGATAGGGGCTTTCTTCTATTCTACAAGCAAATTTTTGACTTTTTTTTGAATTTATTCAATCTCTGCAGTTATCCCTCTCTCTAACAGAGCAGTACACATAGGCTTTAATTCTTTAAACTCACCACGTTTCACTTGGCATTTGCCGTTGTGGTGAATAATCCAAGTGCATTGTTCTGCTTGAAGGTTGTCGTGTTTGCAAACTTTCACCAAAGATTCAATAACAAAATCGAAGGTGTTGAAGTCATCGTTGTATACGATCAAATCTTTCTGGGAAACTAACTGTTCGAGTATGCTGGTTTTTTCTTCTGTCTCTGTATAGGTCATGCCGTGGGCTTTATGCAAATTTACAGCTTCACTCCTCTCCTACCAAAATTTGTTTTACACCATCGGGCTATTTTATCGACAGTTCATACCAACTACTATAAGTAATGGCTTGTATTACATGGAGAAACATCTTATCTTTGCCGACCAATTTTGCGATGATTCAGTATAAAAAAGTTGCTTTCTACACCCTTGGTTGTAAGTTGAATTTCTCAGAAACTTCAACCATAGCTCGTTTGTTTGAAGACGCAGGCTATGCCAAGGTAGATTTTGATGACACCCCAGATATTTATATTATCAATACCTGTTCCGTTACGGAAAATGCAGATAAAAAATGCAAGCAACTCGTCAAAAAGGCCTTGAAGATTAATCCGGATGCCTTTGTTTGTATTGTGGGATGTTTTGCTCAGTTGAAGCCTGTTGAAATCAGTAAAATACCAGGAGTAGCAATGGTTCTAGGTGCCAACGAAAAATTCAATTTGGTGGAGCACATCGAGAAACTTGATGCTAAAAAAGAAGCAGATGCAATTGTAGCCTTTGAAAACATCAAAGAAACCAAAACATTTGTACCGGCCTTTTCGATGGGTGATCGCACACGCAGTTTCCTGAAAGTTCAGGACGGTTGCGACTACTTTTGCACCTTCTGTACCATTCCTTTAGCACGTGGAAAAAGTCGAAATGCAACAATTGAAGAAACCACGGAAGAAGCTCGAAAAATTGCGCAAACAGACATAAAGGAAGTTGTACTCACAGGAGTTAACATAGGTGACTTTGGTCAAGGTGGACATGAAAACTTCGAGGGACTGATTCGCTCTCTAGATAAGGTAGAAGGAATCGATCGCTATCGTATTTCATCGATTGAACCCAATTTGTTGAGCAATTCTATCATTCACTTTTCTCTTGAGGAAAGCAAGCGTTTTGTTCCACATTTTCACATTCCCCTTCAATCTGGATCAAACCGTGTATTGAAAACAATGCGTAGAAAGTACGAACGTGAACTTTATGCGGAAAGAGTGGCTTACATTAAAAGCTTAAGACCGGATTGTTGCATAGGCGTGGATGTGATTGTCGGTTTTCCAGGTGAAACAGATGAGGAGTTCATGGAAACCATCAACTTCCTGAAAGAACTGGATATATCCTACTTGCACGTCTTTACTTATTCTGAAAGAGCCAACACCTCGGCCATGAAACTAGGTACCGCTGTTCCAATGGAAAAAAGAAAGGAAAGAAGTAAAATGTTGCACATCCTTTCTGATAAGAAAAAGCGTGCCTTTTATGAACAAAATGTCGGTACCGTGCGAACTGTCCTTTTTGAGGGCGATGAGGAAAATGGGATGATGTTTGGTTTTACTGAAAACTACATCAAAATCAAGATGCCCCATCGTTCAGATTGGGTCAATACATTCCAAAGAGTTAAACTAACTGAAATTGATCGCGATCAAGTCATGAAGGCTGAGTCGATTCAAGAAACTGTGACCATCGAATGACCGATTTAAAATTTGAGCCAAACACCAAAGATTGGTTCGTTTTATGTACACGATCTCGCTACGAAAAAAAATTAGCCCTCTCCTTCGAGAAGGCTGGTATTCCCTATTTCCTTCCAACCAAAATTGTCCGAAAGAAATGGAGTGACCGATGGAAAAATGTTGAAACCGTGCTTTTTCCAGGATCTATTTTTGTACAGTTTGAAGAAGTGGATCGCTACAAAATTCTGAATACGCCAGGTGCGGTTCGATTCTTACACTTTGCCGGTAAGTATGCCAAGCTCAGTCGGCTCGACCTTGAAATGATCAACAAAACATTGGACGACACGCAAGAACTGGAGGTGGTTAATTCCGAATTATTCGAAGGCCAGGAGGTAAAAATTACCAGTGGTCCGTTCAATGGATTTGATGCAAAACTCATCCACCACAATGGAAAAGGAAAATTGCTACTGGAAGTTAAGGCAATTGCTCAAGGAGTTGTTATAGAAATTGGGAATGCCAAGATAACACCGGTGGGTTAACGTGTAAATACCCATTCGTTTTCATCCGAAAGACTTTCGTGAAAACGGTACCCATCCCAATCAAAGCCTTTGATATCCTCAATGTTTTGAAGCTTATTTTCCAGGATGTAACGCGTCATTCTTCCCCGAGCATTTTTCGCATATGTCATCACGACTTTATATTCGCCATTTTTCAATTCCTTAAAAACAGGTGTCACCATTCTGGCGTGGAGAGTTTTTCTATCCACCGCTTTAAAGTATTCCGAAGAAGCAAGGTTGACCAAAACTTCATCCGTATTCATTTCTTCATTCAGGGCTTGCGCCAGTTTTTTACCCCAGAATTGGTACAGGTTTTTCGTTTTTGGCGTTACCGCCCAACGCGTCCCCATCTCGAGTCGATAGGGATACATCAAATCCCATGGTTTTAACAAACCGTACAAACCACTGAGTATTCTGAGCTTATCTTGTGTAAAATTCATGGTTTCAGCATCCATACTGGCTGCATCCAAACCTCTGTACACCTCTCCCGTAAAACTGGCAATGGCCGGCTGAATTACTTCCGTTTCCTTCAAAGGAAGCTCCCAGTTTTCAAATCGATCCACGTTCAAATCAGCTATTTCAACCGATATATTCATCATTTTCTGAAGCTTCTTGCTCGACATCTTTTTCAGTTTCTTCACCAAACTTTCCGTCTCCTTCAAAAAAATAGGTGTGGTGAACTGTCTAACTGTATCTAATGACTGTACTTGTATACTTTTAGCTGGGGAAATAATGATTTTCATGAGGCAAAATTAGTCACTTTCTAAACGTATGAGTGGTTCTTTTGGTTTTAGTCCAAAAAGAAGTAAGCGATACTGGTAATGATCAACATGGCCAATAGATTCAAAATCAATCCAACCTGGGCCATTTGACGAATTTCAATTTTGCCTGATGAAAATACAATGGCATTGGGAGGTGTTCCTACCGGCATCATGAAGGCACAACTAGCCGCAAGGGTAACGGGAATACACAATTGTAAAATGCTATAGGCCGACTGATTGGCAAATGAAGCAATCACTGGAATAAAAACAGTAACCAAAGCTAAATTCGACATAATCTCCGTTCCGAATATGGCAATCGCCACGAGCACCAAGAGAAGAACAAAGTAGTGAACCGAACTCAACTCTTTCAATACTTCAGATAGGTAAGCTATGACTCCATTTGTTTCCAAGCTCCCTGCAAGTGCCAACCCTCCGCCAAAAAGGAGTAAAATTCCCCAAGGCAATTTTTCGGTATCCTTCCAATTGAGCAGTTGTTTTTCTTTATCGCCAGGTACGATAAACAGGAACAAAGCTCCCGAAAGAGCAGCACCAACAACACAAAGAA
>JAOASF010000089.1 GCA_025210175.1 Crocinitomicaceae bacterium
ACATCATGCGAAGCAATCCAGGAGACATCTTGGAAGACCCATTGGTTGGGGTGGGGATTCACAACTTTTTGAATTCCAGTTTGAGCAGGAACCAACGCGAAAACTTTATCCGTGAAGTACGCCTGCAGCTGGAGGCCGATGGTGCCAAAGGTGTGAAGGTAAAGTTTGAGAAAGAAATAACAGTAGAAGGAAGGTATGAGTAAGCTGGTAGTACAAAATAATCAAGGTGTTTTTGATGTTTCCCTAATTCTTACAGGAGGTATTGAGGAAGCAGCTTTGCGCATGATTGCAGCTGAGGATTTTAACCCAACCTATCAGCCTGGACAAATAGTAGAAAGTGATTCGATTGAGAGTGTTGAGGTTAAAGAATACCTCTCAATGAGAGTACCATCCAGACACCCTTTGAACTTTTTTGAAATAGAGTTTGCAGCTCTCGATTTCGACCCACTTGATTTTGATACAAACGATTTTTATTAAGCTATGAACCAAGCAGAATTAATACAATTTATTGAGGACAACTTTGACAATGAGTTGAATCCTAAAATACGCGGAGCAGTGCTCAGAGAGGCACTTCTTGAAACCGTTGCAAAACTTGGTATACTGACTTTTGTACAACGAAGTGGTGCGGATATCGAATTTGATGTTCCTGCAGTTTATAACACGCCATCAAGTCCAGTCGATGCTTCGATAACTTGGGACCCAACGGGAGCCACTCCAGGCTTTACCCAAAAGATCTATATGCTTTCTTCAGACCCAATCACCTTTCCTGCAGAATGGAAGCTGATCGGTGAAGGATATTTCGTGCAGGGTGTACTGAACATTGTATACGCTGAGTATGTAGAATCAGGTCGGGTGGAATATTCCATCATTCAAGAACAAAGTTCGCTTGTAACGATTTAGTTATGCCAAATGTAAGAAGACATACCAACGCCGCGAAGAGTGCTTTCATTATCCGTATCGAAACGAGCAATACTAGCGCGGGGTCAAGCGCTGCTAATCAGTTTAAACTACCGGTATACAATGGTGGGTCGGCTCAAACTCGTTTACACGTACAATGGGGTGATGGTAACCATTCTTACTTTAATTCACTTACGGAGGCTTTGTCCTATACGCATACCTATCAAAGTGGTGGTGCATACGAGGTGAAGATATGGGGCCGCATGCCTTATTTCCGATTCAACAATGGTGGCGACCGCTTAAAGCTTATTGAGGTAAAACAGTTCGGGATCAATCCGTGGCGCTCCATGGCTGGAATTTTTTACGGCTGTGAGAATATGGTTATTACAGCAACAGATACCCCTAACATGCTATTTGTTACGGATATGAGCTCAGCGTTTAGAGGATGTCTGCTGAATAATTATAGCATTAATGGTTGGAACACTTCCAGAGTAATCGATTTCAAATATGCGTGGAGAGATAACGCGATTTTCAACGCTCCACTAAACGATATCGATGTCTCCAAAGGACAAGATTTCACCGGTACCTTCTGGGGGTGTCCATTGTTTGATCAGCCGCTGAATAACTGGCAGATGTCAAGCGCCTTGATAATTGACTACATGTTCTACCTAACAGGTGCATTTAATCAAAACCTAGGAAGCTGGGACGTACGAAACGTGTATTCCATGAAATACACCTTTGCTTCAGCTGCAGAGTTCAACAATGGAGGTTCGCCAGATATTAACAATTGGCAGACGTTGGTATTGAAGTTTGCAACCGGAACATTCCAAAATGCACGTAAGTTCAATCAACCTTTAGGCAACTGGTACATGAACCTTGTCGAGGATATAATTTCCATGTTTCAGGGAGCTTGGATCTTTGACCAAAATCTTGGGAATTGGCAGTTACTCAAGGTTCTTAAAATGCGTTCTACGTTTCAAGATGCGCTCGCCTTCAACAATGGAGGATCTCCATCTATTAATAATTGGGTATTCCCACTTTGTGACTCACTTCAGCAAACGTTCATGGGGGCCTTAAGTTTCAACCAGCCTGTTGGGAACTGGAATGTCTCCAATATAGTGACGCTATACCGAACCTTCCAAGGAGCCATTTCATTCAATCAAAACTTGAACAATTGGAATGTCCAGCTAATTGTTACGATGTACGAAACATTCTACAACGCTACGGCCTACAACCAGCCGATGAACAACTGGTCTCCATTGGCCTTGACTACCGCGGATCGCTTTGCGGCAAACTCAAGTTTATCAAGAGCTGATTACGACGGGTTGTTAACGGGGTGTACAGGCTGGAATGGGGTCACTGCAACTAAAACTCTACAAAACAATGTTTCGTTCGGTGTAGGAAGCACTCAATATACATTGCTATCCAACGCCGCTGCAGCTAGATCATACTTAACTAACACAAAAAGTTGGACCATCACTGATGGTGGCGGTACAATGTAAAAATCAACCATGGCAACAATCGAAAAATCAACACAAGATCAATGGTTCATAGCAATGAACCAAGCGGCAAATGTTTTTCATTCTGGCTACCTAGCGCCAGGACAAGAGATGGAAACTGGTCAGCCCAACATTGAGGTTTTCCAAACTGAAGCTGATTGGGAACAACGAAAAGCAGAATTAAACATAAACGAATCGAACCCTGAATAATTTGAATTTCAATGGCACGCACAATACAAGAAATATATAATGAAGGTGTAACGGAAAAGCAGCAATTGGCTTCATTGCAAGAGTTGGAGCCTAACGTTGATACCGCTCAGAACCTGTTAACTGATGTAACGAGCAATAGCAAAACTGCCAAGTGGAGGCTAATGCTATGGGTAATGTCATACTTGATTCGTTTGCATGAACTTTTATGGGATGCTTTCAAATTAGAAATGCAAAACAAGGCAAATGAGCTCATAACAGGAACTCGTCCCTGGCATAGAGCAGAAACTTTTGCATTTCAGTTTGGTGACACCTTGACTTGGAATGGTGCGAAATACACTTACCCTGTTATTAATGAATTGAATAAAATTGTGAAACGGGTTGCTGTAATTGAGGTAGGTGGACAAGTGAGAATTAAGGTGGCTAAACTAGATTCGAATGATCAACCAACACCACTGGATAATCCAGAGTATGATGCTCTCCAAGCATATTGGCAACAAATCAAGTTTGCTGGTACAAACATCTCCATTGTGAATAAGCCAGCCGATGAGTTGCATTTCGAAGTGAACGTTTACTTTGACCCTCTTCTTATGCTTTCGGATGGTTCACTGATATCTGATGGATCTAAACCCGTTGAAAATGCAATTTTGAACTACATAAGTGAGCTGCCTTTTAATGGACAACTGAGCACAGCTGCATTTATTGATGCCATACAAGCTGCTGAAGGCGTTAATTCACCTTTTCTGGTATCCATGGAAGCCAGGTCTAATCCTAGTCCTTTTCAGCCCATTTCTGACTTCTATACAGCTGAGGCTGGGTACTTAACTATTGACCCTTTAATTCCGATTGAAGACATGATTAATTATATTCCTTATGGACCTATCTAATCTATATTATCTCATTCAAATACTTGTCTGGCGAGTTGTAAGAAAGCCTCGAATCGTGGACTTTATTTATGCAGCTTCAAAGCCATTGAGAGATGTTGTTTTGCTATTTAACGCCCTAAGGGACAATACACGATACGAGTTGCAGTTTAATGGTCAAGTTATTTACTTAGAGCATGTTCTTAATGACCTTTTTGATCCAGTTAACAGAGAGATTTACATTACTGATGATGCGAACATTGAGTATACTTACATTTACTTGAACGGAGAATCCGGAACAAATCAACCCTACATTTATTTGAATTCTGAGACTCCAACTAACCAGGTCTACTTAGCTACCTCAGCCGAACAACTTTCACAATATCATTTCATTGTAAATATACCTGCCACAGTAGTAGATCTATACGGACTTAGGGCAATAATTGATAAATACAAACTAGCCGGAAGGCGATATTCAATAAACGTAATCTGATGAAAAATTTAATTTCAAACATTGCTGGTGGATTTCCATTATCACAGGATGACATACAGTTTCTCCAGGATCGGGATTCTGTAATTTTGAACGCATTGTTATCCGCCTTGAATTGTACGGATAATACACCTATAATTTTATCCGGATGCGAAAGAACCGTAGGTGCGAGCAATACGACTGTCTCAGAAGGGTACATAGCCTGGAATAACAAAGTTTATTTTGTTCAAGAGTCGATTTATGCAAATGCTGGTGTAGGAGTGTTCGAATACTTTACGATTGATACATTGTATTTGAGCACAGGTAACAAAGACTTTGAAACGTCTGGCAACCATGACACCCATCAATATGAGGTGGCCAAGGTGGTAACTGGGGGTAGTGTACCTTCAGGAAGCTTAGAATTTGTAAATACACCAAGAGTACAGGAAAAGATCCGTTCGAAGATTAATGACCAGGAATGGATTGATTTTGCAAATAATGATGAAGATGCTTTTTATGGTCCAGGGAATACACCGCCAGGATATTATAGAAAGTTCCGCAAAAATAACGATGGATTTGTTTACTTATCAGGCGCTAAACTTATTCAAGATAACGGAGGCGTACCAACTAATTACGTTGTAGGTGTACTGCCTGTAGGTTTTCGACCTGAATTTGGTTTTGTTGTGTATCGTCAATATGGCCCTTCGGAGTTTACGGTAAGTGTCCTTGAGGATGGAACGGTTAACTTAATACAACTTGAGACCAACACTTCTTTTGCTTACTATTTGAATGACATTCCAGTTTTCAAGGCGGTTGAATAGTGCGTGAGTTTCTCAAAAAATGTACATTTCGTTTTTAAAACGGGTACATTTCGTTATGCCGAATATATAGTCAAGGAAATATTAGTAGTTGTATTTCTTGTCATAAAGGAACCAAATACGATAGATTATTTGGGGAAAAATAATGCCCAAAACATCAGATAAACCAAGTAAGATCAAAGTATGTTAGGAAGCTTCGTCTATCTTTAAACCGTCATGAACGACTATGAAAAAGCCTGAAATATTATTCTTAATTGTATCCATATTTCTTCTGTTTGGTTGTACAAATCATGAAAATGAGACGAGGCTTCAAATCGACGAAAAAGTTAAATTACAAGATACATCAGAAGTTCAAAAGGAGGTAAGGGAACTGGAACCTCCGATAGATATTACACGGATGAGCGAAATAAAATACTTGGATTGGAATAGTGGGGTTATTAACTCTAAGAAAGAGTATTGCTACCATTCAAAAAACAGCCATTATGGGTTTTATAGTTTAATAGACAAAAGGAAGATTAATACAAATAGTATTGATGAAATAATCGTTGGGCGAATTGTGATCAATAGAAAAAAAAGTAAATCGATTTGGACAGAAAAGGATACAACTCAAATTATTCAGCATATAGAACTAAAATCAGATATTCTAACGTTATGGCAAGTATTGAAGGTAGGGTTGAGTAAACACGATCTATTGAATATCATTGGCGACAATTTCCACTATCAAAAAGGAACAATTATATATACCGAAATGAAAGGGTACAATTGTAGCTTCAGCATAAAAACTGATTCAATCTCAGAAATCACGATAGATAAAAGGTGTAACAGATAGGACCAAAATCTCAATCAGCTAATTTCCTAACTTTAGATAATCTTTCATGCAGATTGTTCGTGGAGGGCTAATACGTTAACATGAAATACACTACTTTTTTTCTACTTCCTTTTCTAGTTCTCATGGGGTGCAAAATCTCCGTTTTTGATGTGAACAAAAGCATTAGAGACCGTGAGCATAAGGATTTTCAAAGAGACTTTGCCAATTACATTTTAAATCCAATAGAAATTTATGGAATCAGGGATACATTGTTTATGGTGAAACATATGACATTTCAGGGTAATCGCGATGGTTTATCGCAGCATATAAGCTGTAAATTCGAGGCTAAAGAAGATTCCACTAGATACTTTATCAATAATTTGCTTTATGCTTATTACACGGTTAATTCAGCAAATAAAGGGTGGGAAATGATGAACGAAGAATATTGGAATTCCGATTTATTGTCCGTTTTTGAGAAATCAAGAAAAAAGACAATAAGGAACAATGATAAGTTTAAGGGCTGCGATAAGTCAGAATACTCTTCGGCGGAACTTGACAAAGCAACTTTTTGTATAGCAATGGTTAAATGGAGAGAATTGAACATTTTATATTCCCAAAAAGTAAAACCCGGAGCTGAAGACACTTTTATTCAGTATGTTCAAAACAACATTGAAAAAATTAAAGTTGTTTATAACAAGAATTACAATGCAGATCTTTAGGCTAAAGTGGTTGATTTTGACATAAATATTCATGCCGATAATCAAACTCCAACATATTATTTCACTCCTCATTACTTCTGCCATCGTTGGATGTGGATTGGACGAACCGGGGACTGAGATACATAGACGAGAGTTTCAATTTCCGGATTGTAATTTTCCTGAAGGTTCAGGTGAAGAAATTGATACTTCAGGTCAGCTTTCTGCAAGAATTTACCTCATGGAGAGTCCAACGGAGTATAAGCTAGACTTTGACTACAGAGACTTAAAAAATTACGATGAGAATTTTAATCTTATTCCTGATTCTGTACCATTTTCACTCATGAGTAATCTTGAGTTACACATTGATAACTCACAGGAATTCACAGTGAAATATCGGGATAGAAATATTCCTCCACCACCTGTTATGGCTGAGGCCGGATCATTAAGTTATACCTATATAAGTCCTTACGATAGCGTGAAAGTTTTTCCGGCTTATTTAGTAAACTTTTCGGATAGTGTTCAGATGGTCCAGTTTCATGATGGTGATATGGTATTAATTCAAGAGGCCATGACGCCAAATCTACAATGGAAACCAATAGAGTATTTTGTGTACAGCGGCTGTGGGAATAGTTTTAGTATGAAGTTTCTTGATACGAATGCTTATTTCATGTTTGGCATCCATAAGTACAAAGGAGATTTTTATACAAATTTGAGAGTACGCATGTTGAACAATGGAAGAATTATCCTGTCCAATGTGTACTCAGGTTACATCAACAAAAGTCAGTTCGAGCAACTAGAAAAAAACCACATGTTTCACAACTATATCGAAGATTAAACAGAGTTTTACACTCTAACTAGAGTATGTAGTACTAAATTAGCCATCGCAACATGGCCTAAACCAATAAAGTGAATAAAATGAAAACAACCCTATTACTTATCCTATGCATCTTGGGAGCTCACTCCTTTGCTCAAAGCTCGCTTGAAGAACCGCAAAATGTACAAGTGAATTGGAAAGTCGGAACCACAAAAACGATTACACAAACCGACTCCACCATTATCCAATCGAACGGTTCGGTATTCATGGCAACTGGCTCAACTGCTAGTTACCGCATCAAAATTGTGAGTCTAAAAGATACCGTTTACGAAGTCTTGTTCAAGCAGACCGAAATGACGGATGAAATTTCGATTGAATCGGAAGTTATGGATGCTACGCCAATTGAAAAAATGATTCAGGAAATAATTCAAGAAATCCAAAAAGAGATGTCGGAATTGGAGTATTCGTTTCTTGTAGACAAGAATACTGCGTTTGCGTATGAGGTTAAAAACGAGCAAAAATTGATGGACTTTATTGAGGAAACAGTACTCTTAGTTATAAACAAGCTGGTTGACCAAACCAATTTAGAACTGGAGGATTCCAAGAAAAAAGAAATGCAAGAACAGATAAAGGAGTACATGGAAGATCAAATGCCGGCAGCCATTCAATCCATGCTGAATAATTTCAATTATCTTTTTCAGGCCTATAGTTTCCCATACATCCTTGATCAGACCTTTACCCAAGATGTGGAAGTACAAAGTGTAGACCAGGTTCAGCACGGAGATAAGGAGCAGTATGCCCAATTAATTGTAAATAGCTCACTTTCGAAAGAAGTACTTAAAATAGATTACAAATACATCTACGACAAAGAGGAGGCCTATCAAATGTATGTTGTGGCAGAAGGGAAAGAAGATGAAATTTCCTTGGAAGATTTTGACATGGACGAACGCGTTATATCAGAGTTTGATATGGCAAGCTCTTGGATCAAAACCAGTAATTCGGCCGTGTACGTGAAAATGGGCGACATCACCGTCAAAAATAAAACTTCCGTTACAATCAAATAGGAAACTAAAGCGGAAGAATGACAATCATCAAATACGAATTTTGATAAATGAAATTATTTCACTCACACTCCACCCTCACCCAGCCTTCTCATAAGCAATCTTAATCCACTCCTTCACTTCATCCGAAATCTGTTCGCCTTCCTCCAAACAAACTAGGTGCGACAACATGGCATTGCTTTTTGGGTTTAATGGAATGGAAGCCGGAGTGTCGATGCCTTTGAGGTGAATGCCGATTTCATAACGCGTTTTAGTAGCTGGTTGGAGCAAGGCAAATTGCTTTTTACGTCGCACGCTCATGTAGGTGTTTTTCGGTGCGAATTCGATATCGGTTCCCAGGGAGGAAATGTAGGCTTTTAATTCTTCGTAGAACGGAAGGAAATGTTCTTTTCCCTTATAGGGTGCGAATGCTAGGTCTGCTTTGTTGTCGTTGGATCCAGCGTCCGATTTCAAAAACTTATGTGCGATGAGGTTGGCGTAGCCGTGTGTGATGTTGAAGTCGCCTTTGAGGTGTTTCAAAATCTCTCCGTGTTTTTGAAAGGATTTGGTAGACAAATACGCCTTCCAATCTTCGAGGTTTTTTCCAGTTTTTTCAACCAGTTGAACCATCATACCGTTTTCCATTTTCTGCGCGTCCATATGCTTTTTTTTCTTGAAGATAAATGGACGACTCTAAACGAACAAGCTTTTCAAGAATTCCACAACTCATAAGCACGCAAAGCTTGGTGCTTCAACATGCTTTCGCCATTCAAAATAGCTGAACCATTAGCCTCGGCTTGCTGTAAGAATCGGGTTTTTTCAGGATTGTAGATTAAGTCAATACAAAGGTGTGAAGGTGTCAAATGCTCGTAGGGAAGAGGGATAGACTCTTCAACATTGGGCCATGTTCCAACAGGTGTGGTGTTGATGATGCACTTACAAGCGCGCAACATGTGTTCGTTGATGTCTTGGTAGCCATAAGTTTTTGGTCCTCTTTCCGTTCTCGAAATGAAAATCAAATCCAAGCCAATATTTTTCAAAACGTGAGCTACCGCTTTCGATGCGCCGCCAGTACCTAGAATCAAGGCACGTTCGTGTTCGAAGGTTAAAAAGGGTTTGATGCTTTGATGGAAACCATAGGCGTCTGTGTTGTGTCCGATGGTTTTACCGTCTTTAAATACAATGGTATTGACGGCTCCAATTGCTTGTGCTTCGGGTGCCAATTCGTCTAAAAATGGGAAGACCAGCTCCTTGTAGGGAATGGTCACATTCAATCCAGAAACACCTTGATTGAAAACCTCTATGATGTCCTCGATTTGGACCAGCTCAAAATTGAGGTATTGCGCCTCGGTTCCATCCTTTTCAAATTTCTCGGTGAAGAATTTTTGAGAGAAGGAATGTTTTAGGGTTTTCCCAATTAGACCGTAGGTTTTCATTTCTCTTTCGGTGCGAATTTCTCCAAAACCAAAACCAAAGCCAATCCAGCAAAAGCCAATAAAATAGCCATCAACAATTGGTTGTCTCCTTCGAAGTTGGAAGGAAGTACGTTGGTTGTCATCCAATCCTCGCGACCATCACTGTGAATCACCAAAGGCTCCGTGCCAATGTTCATTTTCCAAGGCCAAACCTTGTACAACGATCCCATCATGAAACCAGTCAATAAGGAAACAGTAATTTCTTTGAAGCGGGCGAAAAGGAATTTCAACAAGCGTGCAAAAGAAAGTAAGCCAACCACACAGCCACTTCCAAACAAGGCGATGATGGCCAAGTCTTTGTCCTTCAGGGCAGACAATACCGTGTGATACGAACCCAACAATACCAAGATGAATGATCCTGAAATTCCGGGTAAAATCATGGCACAAATCGCAATGGCTCCACTTAGGAAGAGGTACCATTTTGCATCCACGTGTCCGACCGTTTGAATACTCGAAATAAATAAAGCGATAACAGCTCCAATTAAGAGTGAGGAAACCGTTCCTACATTCCATTTACTCACCGTTTTTCCAACCAAAATGGTGGAAGCGATAATCAAACCGAAGAAGAACGACCAGATAAGTACCGGGTGGTTTTCCAACAAGAACAAAACAGCTTTCGCTAAACTCAAAATGGAAATGAAGATTCCAGCGAAAAGGAAAACGAAGAAGGTTCCATTGATTTCCTTCCAAAATTCTTTGATGCCTTTTTCTCTCAGCACTTTCAGCGATTGAAGACTGATCTTGTTGATGCTCAAAATCAACTCTTCGTAGATGCCTGTGATAAAGGCTATGGTTCCTCCAGAAACACCTGGAACAACGTCGGCAGCTCCCATGGCCATCCCTTTAAGGGACAGAAGAAGCCTGTTTTTTGTTGAACTCATTTTAGTAAACTTCTAAATCAGGATTGATTTGTTCGATCCAATTCATGATACCCCCTTCAAGGATATGAATGTCGGATCTTTTGGTCTCACCAGCGATAAAGTGAGCTACGGCCTCAGCGCGTTTTACTGTTTTGCACATGATCCCCAAAGCATTGTCGGTTGGTAATTAAGCAATACGTTCCGGGATTTCTGCCATCGGAATTTTCATTGCTGGAATCGAGCAAATATCGCATTCGTATGGTTCGCGAACGTCAATCACCGCTATGAGGTTTGATTTTACGCGTTCGTCAACAATTTGAGGAGATAGGATTTCCATAATTTTTTCGTTGTGCAAATATAGACAAATGCGCTACTTCACACGGATGGAAAGGGTCATTTCCGCAGTCGCAACCAACTCATTATTGGAATCCTGCATTTCCACTAGGACAGTCTCGTTAATGCGCTCCTGAGTTTTCTTGGCTTTCTGAAAGGCTTCATTGATTTTTACGCCTTCATTGCAAATGAAATAAACACTGCTTTCGGCTCTTTTCAAAAACTCCATTTTAGCCGCTTTGAAGGCGAAGGAAATCTTTGCTTTTTCTCGCTCCGCAAAATAGAAAGCATGCAAGCCAGATGCCGTGTCTGCACCTACGGCCAGAGCACCGAAATACATAGATTTCAAATGGTTTCGCGTGTAATAATTGAGGGAAATGCGAATGACACAACGGTTCTCGTCAATCTCAATAATTTTTGGTCGCGTGTAGCCCAAAAGTGGAATTTTGAAACGACCTAAAAACCAAAGCTGGAAACGTATTTTACGAAGCGACATTTTGAGAATATTCTAGTTTGAGGGTGTCAATGATTTCTTTAACAGGACGAATCGTGTGTACGTGTTCAATGCTCGGTCCGGCACACCACACATTCTTGTACGTCTGACCAAAAGCCGCTTTCTGCAAGGCCTTCATTCCTTTCAAGAAGGTCATGGCTTTGATCCATTTTTTGATGCGTTTATTTCGATTCAAGAAACGCTCCAAGGCATTTTGTTCCGTCCCAATTTCGGCGACATACGGCGTTTTGATAACGGTACAGGGAGTTCCCGACAGTTTCGTGGTCATCACAATGTCCTTCGCACCATAGTTTACACAGGCTTCTTTGTACGCTTCGGAAACCGGGGCTTCGTTGGATGCAATGAAGATACTACCCATGGAAAGTCCATCTGCACCAGCTGCCAAAGTCTCGGCGATACCTTGACCCGAACCAACTCCTCCAGCAGAAATAACCGGAATAGTGCAGTTTTCTTTAAGCAATTTCAACAAGTCTATTCGACCAATTTTACCTGCATGTCCACCCGCTTCGGAGTTCACAGCAATCAACGCATCTGCACCCAAGCTTTCCACCTTTTTGGCATATTTCAAATCGGTAACGTCGCAGAAAACTTTGATTCCATGTTTGTGGGCAGTCTCAATGGTTTCTTGAGGCGACCCCAAGGAAGTAATGAAATAATCTACCTTTTCTTCGCAACAAACTTGCAATTGTTCCTTGTAGAGAAAATTAGATTTGTTCACTATCAAGTTAATCCCAATCGGTCCACTTGCCTTTTCCTTCATGCGTTTGATACCCGCTCGAAGTTCGTCCACCGTTCGATAATTCAAGGCAGGAATAGCTCCCGTGATACCATTTTTTGTGGCTTCAATAATCATATCCTCATTGGAAACGAGAAACATAGGGGCCATGATAATTGGGAATTCAATATTTAGAAGATCGCAAAGGGCAGCTTTTTTCATTAATACAATTTTTGAATGGTAGAGTTGCTTTGTTCTAAGTTAAGCACAATCAATTAGAATCAATGAAATCCTTTCCTTTTCTTCCTTGTGAACATGGGTGGGGGAAAGTATTTTTGTACCATGAATCGCGTTAAAATTTGGCTTGAAGCCTTTCGTTTGAGAACTCTTCCCTTGTCGATGTCGGGAATCATTTTGGGAACTGCATTGGCCTATAGGGATGGTTTTTCGGATGGAAGTGTTTTTGCTTTGAGCATGCTAACGACCCTGTTGTTTCAAATCTTATCCAACCTGGCGAATGATTTGGGCGACCATTTGAAAGGGGCGGATAACGCGAATCGGGTTGGACCGGAAAGAGCGACGCAATCTGGAAAAATTTCGGCCCAACAAATGAAGAATGCGGTTCTCCTTTTTTCCGTGTTGAGTTTACTGAGTGCCTCTGTATTGGTGTGGAAGGCGAGTGTTTATTTCTTTTCCGAAAAAGTGATTGCCTTCCTTGTTCTAGGAGTTGCCTGTATTTTGGCGGCTTTGGGATATACCTTGGGTAAGAAAGCCTATGGCTATTTGGGATTGGGCGACGTTTTTGTCTTTATCTTTTTTGGATTGGTTTCGGTATTAGGGGTCTACAATTTATACGTCGATGAGATATCCTTCAAGCCTACTTTGTTGGCCGTCACCATTGGTTTGTTGAGTTCCGCTGTATTGAATTTGAACAACTTACGCGATCATGAAAACGACAAAGAAGTGGGCAAGCAAACGCTAATCGTTCGCATTGGATTTATCAATGGAAAAATCTACCACATGAGTTTGATTTTCTTCTCCTTTGCAGCGGCTGGCTTGTATTACTTTTTGAATTTTGAGTTGGGGTTGTTAGCAATGTTGCCTTTCGTTGTGTTGAGTTTACATGCGAAGAAAGTACGTTTGACGACGAACCCTCGTGACTTAGATCCTGAATTGAAGAAGGTCGCATTGATGACCTTTGCGTTTTCCGTTTTATCGGCTTTACTCTTGGTATTCGTTCCTTAAATGAAAGTTAGCTTCCACCATACCGTTTTTGATTTCAAACAACCCAGCGGGACATCCAGAGGCGTGTTAATTGAAAAGCATGCCTGGTTTCTACATTTGGAGGAAAATGGACAAAAGGGAATAGGGGAGTGCAGTATCATTCCAAAACTATCACCCGATTTTATGGATATTGCCGATTACGAGGCTCGTCTTGATAAATTGGTACGCGTGCTTGAATTGAAAAATCTCGGTAAAAAGGATGTTTTTGAATTTATTGAAGACTTGCCATTACCGACGTTTCTCGAAGAAAACCCATCCATCCACTTTGGATTGGAAATGGCTTTGTTGGATTTACAAACGGGAGGTAAAAGAAGTTTCTTTTCGAATGCATTCGAAAAAGGAGAAGTTGAGATTCCCATCAATGGTTTGATTTGGATGGGGGATTATTCATTCATGCGAAAACAGGTTCATGAACTGAAGGAAAAGGGTTTTACCTGTGTCAAAATGAAGATTGGTGCAATCGACAAAAAAGACGAATTGGCTATCATGGGAGAGGTACGATCCGTATTCCCTCCGGAAACCATTTTTCGATTGGATGCCAACGGAGCCTTTGCGCCAGAAGAAGCCTTGAATTATTTTGATGAAATCAAGCATTTCAATATCCATTCTGTCGAACAACCGATCAAGCAAGGACAATGGGAAGCAATGGCCCAATTGGTGAAAGATTCGCCTATTCCAATTGCCTTAGACGAGGAATTGATTGGAGTACCTACAACCCAAATGGAAGCCCTGCTGGATGCCATTCATCCACATTACATCATTTTGAAACCCAGTTTGCATGGAGGAATTGTAGGCTCCAAACGCTGGATTGAATTGGCTGAGTCGAAGAAGATAGACTGGTGGATGACTTCGGCACTGGAATCAAATATTGGATTGGATTGTATTGCACAACTTACGGCCGAATATCCATTAAACAAACATCATGGTTTGGGAACAGGAAGTCTATATGTCAACAATATTCCATCCGATTTAGAAGTCAAAAACGGCTATTTAAAACGTTCTATTTAGCAATCACTAATCGTTGTTGGCTCGAATGTGTTTCGTTGTTCCAAATCTCAATCGTGTACACTCCATTTTCCAAATCAAGGTTGTTAAGTTGGTACACTTTCGCTTTTCCTTCTAACTCTGTTTGAAGAACCAGTTTTCCTTGAATGTCGAATATTTTGACAGTTGGGCTTTCTACCAAGATTTCCGAACTAATCGTGAAACTATTTTGTGCCGGATTTGGGTAAATCATCAAGTCTGATTGGGTCTTTTCTGTTAAACCAATGGTACCGGTACCATCGTGCAAAACCGTAAAATCATCAAAATAAAATCCATCCTCGTTTACACCTCCATCCGATTCCAAGAGGAAACGCATTTGAATTGTTTGTCCAAGATAGTCGCTCAAGGAAATTTCTTCCAATACCCAATCGGATTGGAATCCTTCATAAATAGGCTGATTCAAAGGTTGAACAGAACCATTAGCAGAAACGCCAGGTACAGTAAATTTTCCACATTGACCAATCCATGTATTTCCTCCATCTGTCGAAACTTGGAATTGACAATAATCATAATTGGCTTCAATTTCCCATTTCGCATAAAATCGAACCTCTCCATAGGTTGCGCCTGTTAAATCGATTGTTTGATTCAAGACAAAGGGTTTTGAAGTGTTGTTGGCATAGTTTCCATTGCCACCTTCCGAATCGGAAAACGAACTGCTTGGTGAATAGAAGGTATTTGTTGTGGTTGTCCATCCATTGCTCCAATTGGTTGTATTTGCTGCGTCATCCGTAAAACGAATGGTCATTGGTCGGTATACTTTTTTGATCGTATCCTCCTTTGTCCATGTAGGGAAGATGGTTTTCAACAAATAGATCACCTCGTCACCAGGTTGTATGGTTGGAACAAGGGTGTAATTGATCGCTGCTTGCACGATGTCCATGATCTGTAAATTGTGATTCACATTCGCTCCTACCGATTGAATGTTCAACAGTGGGGTGATTTCAATTTCCACATTTCCATCCGTCAATCCCAATCTTTCAAAGCTGTGGTTGAACTGTCCCACCGTATTTTCTAAATTGGATGCATCCAAATCCTCCGTCACCCCAAAAACGTGTGGTAAATGGGCCAGAATTAGATTGGGATGGACCATGTTTTTACAGTTGGGAATGATGGAACTCTGCGGAGGCCAAAAACCTTCTGAGTTGGTTCCCACCTCTGGTGTCATGGCAAAAATTCGTGGTTTCAAATTCAAGTCAACCTTGTACATGTAATCGTCTGAATCTCCGGAGGCTGGATATAAGTTGGAAGATTTTTCGTTTGCGTATCCGTTGTATTTCACCATGTGATTGGTGAATGCCACAAAATAGTCGTGGTCGACTGCAAATTCGTTGTGTGTAGTTCCAATAGGGAAGAGATGCAAATCTCCATAGGTATGTGCATTCAAGGCATATTCAAATACATGATTTTCACAAAACCACTTCATTGCTTGTGTTTCGGGTTCCGAAAAAGCGCCAGTCCCTGGGTAAGTGTCGTTGTCTACGTTGCTACTTACACCTGTTGTTCCCCAACCATAGGAATAGTTTCTATTCAAATCCACACCCTTATTTGAAGTTCCAACATTGCGGCGATTTTTTCGATGCATACCGCCTCCATTGGGAGTGGTGGTTTCATTGTAGATATAACCATCCGGGTTCAAGCAGGGGATAAAATACATTTCAGAATTCTGTACGATGTGCTGAATTTCCGCTGAAGACGCATAATTTTCGAGCACATACCACATATAAAAAATCAATTCGCTCATAGAATTCGGCTCGCGCGCATGGTGAATGGCCGAGTACATGACCTCCTTTTCGTTGACTTCGTCCACATCTGGGTTGTCGGAAATACGAACCCAATAAATCGGGCGATTTTCTATGGTATGAAAGGTGTCAATTGCTTGTTTCACAGAAATAAGATTGGGATACAATTGACGCATTTCGTCTAGCTCCCCTATCATTTCCTGATAAGTCATAAATCCAGCGTAGGATCCCAAACTAAAGTTTGCTGGCACCATCGGATCGAAAGAGCTGGACGAGGCAGAACAACTGGCATTTTTTTGATCGATATATGGATCTTTTGCGTGTGCTTGATAATAGGCTGTCATGTCCGGTATGAGAATTTCAAACGGAATGGCATTCGCTTGCAGTGTGTTCACTTCACTAGGTGAGAATTCACCGATGAAAAAAGTATTCTGTTTGTAGGTTCCATGATCGATGGTCAAGCCTAAGTCGCTGAGTGTCTTTAGGTCATGATGTTGGAGGTTTATTTTGAGACGACTGTATTGTGCGTGAATAAGGAAAAACCCCATAAACACTACCGTTGTGAATATTTTTTTATGCATTTCAAGACATTTAGAATGTAAAAAATACTACTATTTCACCGTTTGGGCAACCATACATCAGAGGGGAATCGTTATTTGTAGCATAATTCAAACCGTTCAACCTAATCGCGTTTTTCGATGTGGATTAAACGTTAATTTTGTGATACAATCGCGTGTTATGAATAAAGTTAAAGTCGGCTTCGGTCGCATCTTTTGGCCTAGTTTAATTGCTGCACTTATCGTTTCAATTTTAGGCTCACTCATTTTTATCTTGTTTGTTGCTGGTTTCATTGGCGGCTTATCTGCCGACGAAGAGTTTTTGGTAAAGGAAAACTCCGTTTTGCATTTGAAACTGGATGGCTCTATTCGTGAACGATCCAGTAAAAAGTTCAATCCCACTACCTTTTCCTTTGACTCGAAGTTGGGCGTTGCCGACATTATTACGGCTCTTGAATTGGCAGAAAAAGACGACGACATAAGCGGTGTTTTTGTAGAAATTGATGGATTGAATTGTGGTTACAGTTCAGCGAGAGAGATTCGCGAAGCGATGGAGCATTTTAAAGAATCAGGCAAGTTTATCGTATCGTACAATTCTGGTGAGTTGATAACCCAAAAAGAATATTACTTATCATCCGCTGCAGATAAAGTTTATGGTTTTCCTTCGAGTAATTTGGAGCTTACTGGTTTGGGATCAGAGCTTACTTTCTTTAAGGGTACGCTTGATAAATTGGAATTGGATATGCTCGTAATTAGAGGTAGAAACAATGACTTCAAGAGCGCTGTTGAGCCTTATTTCTTGGAAAAAATGAGTGATTCTAGCCGTTTACAAATGGACTTGATCCTTCGCTCCATTTGGACGACTATTTCAGATGACATTTCTGCAACTAGAAAATTGAAGAAAGGCGAATTGGACAAGATTGCCCGAGATATGTTGGTAAAACGTTCCTCGGACGCGGTGGCCTACAAGTTGATGGATGCCGTGAAATACCGCGATGAGGTACTCAAAGAAATTGCAGAGAAAACTGGGGTTGAAGAAATCACAGACATTAACCTTCTTTCTTTTGAGAAATACATGAGAAAGCGAGTGTATCAAGAGCAGGTATTGATTCAGAACGAAAATCCAAATGTAGCTGTTATCCTTGCTGAGGGGGGGATTAGTGTGAGTGGCGACGAGATGACGTCGAGTGATATTTGCCATTTACTTAGAGAAGCAAGGGCGAACAAATCGGTGAAAACGGTTGTGCTTCGGATCAATAGTCCAGGTGGAAGCGCCTTGGCAAGTGACGAGATTTGGCGGGAAGTTCAATTGACCAATAAGGCGAAAAAAGTAATCGTCTCGATGGGAGATGTGGCTGCTAGTGGTGGTTATTATATTGCCTCGCCAGCTTCAACTATTTTCGCGGAGCCGAGTACCATTACTGGTTCAATTGGTGTATTTGGTGTAATTCCATATACGGGTGATTTGATGCAGAATAAACTGGGCTTGACTTTCGATCGAGTTTACACCCATAATCCAGCCTTTTCTACGAATCGTCGATTGACAGACAATGAAGTGAGCATTATTCAGGAGGAAGTAGATGCCATTTATGATGAATTCTTGTCGCGCGTTGCCGAAGGTCGAGGAATGTCCAAGGATAAAGTGGACCAAATTGCTCGAGGTCGCGTTTGGTCGGGAACGGATGCTAAGCGAATTGGTTTGGTAGACCAGATAGGCGGTTTGACCGATGCCATCGAGTACGCAGCGAAAGGAGCTGACATCGATATGGATGAATTGAAGGTGGTTTATTATCCTTTGAAGAAGGAAGATAAGTGGGCCAAAATCATGGAAAATTTGGATGACGATGACGAAAAAAGCATTGAGCAAACCGAAACGAAAATTCCAGAAGAATTGGTGAAACATTATATGGAACTGAAGAAAATTGAACAATTAATGGGGGTGCAAATGCGCTTACCTTTTGTCTTTACACTTCAGTAAAGAAGAATCTTGTATAAAATGAAGGACGGCCAATGCCGTCCTTTTTTGTTTCTTTGATTTTTTATTTAATACGATTGGCTATGGCAAAATTTCATCATTATCTCAATTTTAATGGACAAACCGAAGAGGCATTCCATTTTTACACCAAGGTTTTTGACAAAGAATTACACGGGGAGGTCATGCGTTTCAAGGACGTACCAGATCTACCTAATTTGAATCCTGGCGAGGAAAATAAGGTGATGCATGTGGGCTTTGAGTTGGCTGATGGTGTGTTCCTAATGGGGACAGATTGTTTGGAATCGCTTGGGCAAAAAGCCGTTATGGGCACGAACCAGTATATCTGTATTGGTCCAGATTCATTTGAACAAGCTGAACGTTGGTTCAATCGCCTAGCCGAGGGAGGCAAAGTGGGACAACCACTAACGAAGCAGTTTTGGGGTGCGGTTTATGGAGATTTGACGGATAAGTTTGGGGTTCAGTGGATGGTGAATTTCGAAGAAAAATAACCGCATTTGAATGGTCTAATGTGTACCACTTGAGTTGCTTGAACTTAGCTTTTTGTAATTAGACTAATGGATTTAAGTCATTTAGGTCATTGAATTGATGATCGAACAAGCAAATGTAAACTTTGAACAGAAAAAGGGGGACGTTGGCTGAATTCTTTCATGTGAATTCGTCATGTGGTACACATTCGACCATTCGGAAAATTGGGATTTGAAGCTAATCAAAACCCCTTTCTTTAGAAGTGAAATCTTCCAAGTAAATTGCTTTTGTGGTACACATTCGACCATTCGGAAAAATCCTTGTAAAAAGCTGTTTTTTGTTTTTCAAACGGAATCAGAAATTCTAGTGGTATACATTCGACCAATCGGTCAATTGGGATTTGAAGCTGATCCAAATCCCTTTCTTTAGAAGTAAAATCTTCCAAGTAAATTGCTTTTGTGGTATACATTCGACCATTCGGTCAATTGGGATTTGAAGCTGATCAAAACCCCTTTCTTTAGAAGTGAAATCTTCCAAGTAAATTGCTTTTGTGGTACACATTGGACCATTCGGAAAAAGCTTTGCAAAAAAGCAGTTTTTTGTTTTTTAAACTGAATTAAATATTCTAGTGGTAAACAATGGACCATACGGTAAACCAGAAATTTCAAACACAAAAAAAGCCCCACATTCCGTGAGGCTTTATATATCATCAGGCTTTTAAGCTTAAGCCAATACTTCTTTCACTTTGTCTGCTGCTTCTTGCAACAATACTGCTGAATGAACATTCAATCCTGAATCGTCTATCAATTTCTTCGCTTCAACAGCGTTTGTTCCTTGCAAACGAACGATGATTGGAACTGGAATATTCCCCATGTTCTTGTAGGCATCAACAACACCTTGAGCAACACGGTCACAACGAACGATACCACCGAAGATGTTAATCAAGATCGCTTTCACGTTTTGGTCTTTCAAGATAATGTTGAAAGCCTTCTCAACACGCTCAGCATCTGCCGTACCTCCTACGTCCAAGAAGTTTGCAGGGTTACCACCAGACAATTTGATGATGTCCATGGTTGCCATTGCCAAACCAGCTCCGTTAACCATACATCCAACGT
>JAOASF010000090.1 GCA_025210175.1 Crocinitomicaceae bacterium
CCCCAGGCTGGAAGGATGGTGAATACGATTACTCGGAAAGCCACGGTGTAGCCCGCAATGGCTGTGTCCCCAAAACTGGCTATTAGTCGACTTAATAAGATCCAGCTCACTGAGTCAATTAAAAACTGGCCCATTCCACCAGCTGAAATGCTCAAGATTTTTTTTATTTCCTGCCACTTGATCGCAATATTTTCTCGAGCAATCGTAATCAAATGTTTGCCGTTGAATATTTGATAACATTGAAAACCAACTCCGATACCTCTACCAATGGTGGTGGCTATGGCGGCTCCTTTTAAACCAAAGCCGTCCCAACTTCCGATTCCAAAAATTAAGATGGGATCCAAAACGATATTAATTCCGTTGGCAATGATTAGGGTCCGCATGGCCAATTGCGCATTTCCTGCTCCCCGAAAAATACCATTGATGAGGAATAAAAGCACGATGACGATATTGCTCGCAAAAATGATTTGGGTGTATCCCTTTCCATAGGCCACAACGGCTTCACTTGCACCCATTAAGCCCAGTAAGTTCTCGGCAAAGAAGAAGCTGCCAATACTGATGACAAGAGCGATGATTCCGCCTGTTGCAATCAATTGAAAAGCTGAAGTACCCGCTTCCTTGTATTTCTTTTCACCAAATCTCCTGGCTACCAAAGCTGTAGCAGCCATTGATACTCCCATTCCGATAGAGTATACGATCATCAAAACAGATTCAGTTAAACCTACAGTTGCCAATGCTTCCTTGCCTAAACGGCCGACAAAGAATATGTCGACAACGGCAAACACCGATTCCATTAACATCTCAATGATCATCGGAATAGCTAGAATTACAATAGAGGACTTGATGGATAAAGTCGTAAAATCAAAATCTTGGTCGCTAAAGGATAGACGGATGACGTTCAGAAGTTTTTTCAAAGGAACCAGTTTTACAATAGAGGGACAAAGAAATAACCTTTAGACAAAAGGTTAAGATTAATTAATCATTATTTTTTTTATTTTTGACCAGCTGAAAAGTAATACTATTGAATTAGGTCTTGTAAATGATCCTGCTATTATTAACTAGTAATCAAGGGTTTATTGAAACAAAATGTTTTACAGTACGTAGAACCTTCCAGTGTTTAAGCACAAACTGTTGCAAAAATGTGTTAATTCAACCGTTTGTGTTATTATATTTGTCTCGTTAAAAGTTTAAGTATGAAGAAAATTACGCTTGTTGGATTATTACTTATTGGGTCAACAGCATTCGGTCAGATCACAAAACCGTCTTTCAATCGTTGGTCGGTAGACGTATCTGCAGGTGCTAATACGGCGATAAGAAGTTTAACTCCAGGTTACAGAACCAAATCATTAGGTTTCTACTCAGCAGAAGTAGGAGCTCGTTACATGTTGAACGCTTATTTCGGATTTGATATGAATCTTGGATTCGACAAATTTGGAAACAACAGTGATTCACCGGATTTCACATCTAGTGTAGGTCGTTTGAACTTCCAAGGTAACATCAATCTAGGAAACATGATGAACTTCTACCAGTGGACAAATCGTCTAGGATGTATTGCACACATTGGTGTTGGATTGGCTAATCACGACAGTACTGGTTTTTCATTTTTCTACGGAGAAGACAGATTGGGACAGTTGATCATTGGTTTAACTCCACAAGTAAAGTTGACGAACAAGTTGGCTTTGAACTTGGATGTTCAATACCTTGGAACAACTCGTGCTCACCACACATTGGATTATGTAACCAAATTGGATGGATACGGATTCGGAATGAGATACGTGACTTACACTGCTGGTATTTCTTACTACTTAGGTGGTTTTGAACAACATGCAGATTGGTCACCTACGAAATCAGTTAATCAAGAAGACCTTGACTTGTTGCGTGCAGAAATGGAAAAAATGCGCAAAAACATGAAGGATGATGACAACGACGGTGTTCCAAACTACTTGGACAACGAAGCTGATACTCCAGAAGGAAACATTGTAGATTCTCACGGTGTGACTGATCCAAACAGAATGGATACTGACCGCGATGGTATTCCTGATGCATTCGACGCATGTCCAGAAGAAGAAGGTAAATTCTCTACAAACGGATGTCCAGATGGTGACAACGACGGTGTAGCTGATAAAGATGACAAATGTCCTACAACTCCAGGTTCAATGGCCGCAGAAGGATGTCCTCAATCTTCAGGTTCACGTGTTGAGTTGAATCCGGCTCCAGAATCAATCTACTTCGATTTGGGTCACTCAGAATTGAAGAAAGCTGAATCTAAGAAATTGGATCAATTGGTTGAAATCATGAAAAACAACCCTTCTTACACTTTGATCATCAAAGGTCACGCTGATAAGACAGGAGGATTTGAATTGAACCAAAACCTTTCTAAAGATCGTGCTACTTCAGTATTGAACTACTTGATCAAGCAAGGAATCGATCCAGCAAGATTGCAAACTGTAGCTTACGGATCTAGCTTCCCAGCTACTGAAGATGGAACAAAAGCAGGACGCGCTAAAAACCGTCGTGTAGAGTTCGAAGCAAGAAACTAATTTACTTTAGTATATCGAGTAAAGCCCTTCTTCACGGAAGGGCTTTTTTTTGCGCTATGAATATTAGAAGCATACAAAAAGGAGATAACTCTCAACTGAGCAAGGTCATCAAAGACGCTTTGATGGAATTTGGTGCTGCCAAACCTGGAACAGTTTATTACGATCCATGGACAGATTCCTTATACGAGTACTTTCAAAAGCACACCATGCCTTATTTTGTCGTGGAAGAATGTGGAGAAATATTAGGGGGATGTGGGCTATTTCATACCGAGGGGTTACCCGCAGATACGATTGAACTGGTAAAGTTGTACTTGGCACCCAAAGCACGTGGAAAAGGGCTAGGGGAGCGCTTGATACAAATCTGTGCCGAGGAGGCGAAGCAGAGATCTTTTAAACACTTGTATCTCGAATCCCTTCCGGAACTAAACAAGGCAGTACGTTTGTATGAAAAGTTGGGATTTGTGCAACAAAAAAGCCCACTGGGAAACAGCGGGCATTTCGGTTGTAATCTTTGGATGATTAAATCGCTTGACTAATTGTTTTGGTGAACATGAACGTCCATTTGTGGGAATGGAATATTCAGGCCATGTTGACCGAATTCATTGTAAACTCTTTCATTCATTTCGAAAAATACGGGCCAGTAATCCTCTACAGATGTCCATGCTCTAACGGTGATGTTAACCGATGAGTCAGCAAGAGCACCTAATCCAATAAAAGGTTCTGGATCTTTCATAATGCGGGTGTCATCCTGAATGAATTGAGCGAGCACCTCCTTTGCTTTTTTCAAGTCATCACCGTAAGCAATCCCAAAAACGAAATCAACGCGACGTTTATCCGCTTTGGTGAAATTGGTAATGTTTCCATTGGCCAATGGCCCGTTGGGCATAATGATCACCTTGTTGTCTGGCGTATTCAAATACGTGTTGAATATGTGAATTTCCTTCACTACTCCTTGCTCACCCTGAGCAGAAATAAAATCACCTACCTTAAATGGTTTAAAGACAAGTACCATAATCCCTCCTGCCAAGTTGCTCAACGTTCCTGAGAAAGCCATACCAACAGCCAAACCTGCAGCACCGAGTAGGGCGACAAAAGAGGTCATTTCAACCCCAACCTGCGTAATGGCGGTGATGAAAACAAGAATTTTTAAAGTGATATTGGCCAAGCTGGCAATAAAGGAAGTCAAACCTGGGTCGGCATTACCTCTCAACATGACCTTTTTGATGGACCTAGAAATCATTTTTGCGATCCAAAAACCTGCAAAGAAAATGACCAAGGCAATGGCCAGGTTTTTTGTGAAAGAGAATAAATAAGAGTTTAGTTCGCCGATATTTAAACCGAACATATCTTCAAGATATTTCATGAATTAAGAATATTTTTGATTCAATACGAATTTATAAATCATCCAAGCAAAGCACAATATATATGTACTTTATCTTCTCGAAAGTTTTAGCTTTTCTAATCAATCCATTTTTTATCTGCTTGCTTAGTTTTATGTGCTGGTATTTTCTAAAAAGAAATCCTTGGAAGAAGATCTTCTTAGGAGTAACAATAGGACTGCTCTTTTTGTTTACCAATCCATTTCTTACTAGTCTTTGTTCTCGTGCATGGGAGACGTCGGGGGTTATCCTTCCTGAAGACAAAAGTTATGATGTTGGAATACTTCTAGGTGGCATGGGGAAGTACAATCCTGAGTTTAAAAGACCTGGACTCAATTCGGATGGTGATCGTATATGGCAGACACTTGATTTGTATCATCGTAAGAAAATCGATAAGATTTTGATCTCCACCTTCAATGGTTCTTTGATTAAAACTGCTTCCAATGAAGCGCAAATGTTTCGCGATCAATTAATTGCATGGGGAATTCCTCCTAAAGACATCCTCATTGAAGACAAATCGCGCAATACTTACGAAAATGCCAAATTCACTAAGGAATTGCTCAGTCAATCCTATCCGCATCTGCGCTCCATGCTTTTGATAACATCCACCTTACACATGAAGAGGGCTGCGGCTTGTTTTGAGAAACAAGGATTGCCGGTGCAAGTGTATCCAACTTGTTTGGCGGGGGAAGGTCCAATTACCTATACAGATTACTTCGTGCCTGATGGTTCAAATTTTGAAAGTTGGCGTCAATTATTGAAGGAGATGGTTGGCTGGCTTACCTACAAAGTATTGGGATATGCCTAAATGTTGATAGTTGTTAAATGAACAAAATAGAGCTCCACGAATGAATGTAAAATGGATCCAATTTTGTAATTTATATCAAAAAGGTCCCATGAAGTTTGTTGTAATCGTTAGTCTGTTTTTTATTTCTCTGAACGCTCAAGCTCAAGGGGTGATAGCCTCTGGAGTGTCACCGGCTTGGTTGTTGGATTGGGATGGGGGTAAGGTTGTAACCCTATACATGGGCGAAAACGTCTATACCTATACCTTGATTTCAAAGAAAGCGCCCGAGGGGTCAAGCGAGGAAATTTCAATGACGTGGATCTTGAAAGGTGAAAAGGGTAAAACCGCTGTATTAATTTTCGAATATTTTGAACCAGAAAGTGAGGATAGCTGTCCTTGTTTGTTCGATGAAGGCGAAGGCTTGAATGCGGGTAAAGCTTATTTTGTGACTGAAAATCAACAGTTTTTTATTGGTTGCGCAGAATACACCCAGACTATTTTTAGTTCCAATTAAATTTTTGGGGTAACCACCTCTGTGTTTAAATATTCAGACCATTTCGCGTTATAGCCATGTACGGTATGCGTTTCGCCGGAACTATTGTAAATGGGATTGCCTGTATTTGCCCATTCAAAAATGCCGCCGTATAGGTTGTAAACGTTGGAATAGCCCGCTTTTTTCAATTGCTCACCTATTTTTCCGCTTCGATAGCCGACCGAACAGTAAACGACTACAATGGCATCTTTTGGTACTTTCTTCACCTTGTCAGTGCTAAAGTTTTTGTAACCTACGTGGATGGCTTCTGGAATATGGCTTACCTGATATTCTTCAGTTTCTCTGGCGTCAAGAAAGTAGATTTTTTGATTCTTGAATTTTCCTTTTAGGTCCTTGGCGTGAACAATGGGAGTTGTAGAAGAATTGCCCATTTTTGTTGCCATTTTGTCAAATCCATCCGGGTTTTGACCAAATATTTGAGAAATCCATCCAAGAAACATGAAAAATAATATTGGTTTCATGGATCTAATTTAATCCATTCTGCCCGCAAGTCCGTAGTTTTAACAGAAACTTATCACAATGATCCATACCTTCATTATCTTACTTTCTCTTCTTCAATTTTCTACCCATACAAACAGCTTGGGCAGCGATGAAAAGACATTTTTAGCTTTGGGCGACTCGTATACCATTGGTGAATCGGTGGCTCCGAAGGATGCTTGGCCAAATAAGTTGGTCGAGAAGTTGAACGTGGGTGGATTGCACTTTGATTCTCCAGAAATTATCGCTCGTACGGGTTGGAGAGCGGATGAATTGTACGACGAAGCGAAGAAAAAAACAAAGAAAAAGGAATACGACTATGTTTCCGTGATGGTGGGAGTTAACAATCAATTTCAGGGTCGATCAATCGACGATTTTGAATTGAAATTGAACGACCTAATAACCTTTGCTCTGAATCATGTAAACCGCGAATCGAAACGTGTTTTTGTGGTGAGTATCCCTGATTATGGGGTGACACCTTTTGCTCGAAAAAGAAGAATGAACGTATCGAGAGAAATCGATGAGTGGAATAAGGTGATTAAGCGTGTGGCTGAAAAATACGGAGTGAGTTACATAGATGTCACTGAAATCAGCAGAATGGCGAAGGAAAACAAGGGGTTAATAGCCAAAGACGGATTGCACCCTAGTGAGCGCATGCACGAACTGTGGGCGGATGAAATCTACAAGCACTTTTCTTTCGACTAAAGAACGGACCAGCGCTTCAATTTTTTATCGTCGGAGAAGCTGATAAAACCGTTTTCCAAGGGGATCAAACCATTAATAGAATGGGTGTGTCCTTTTTCTTTAACGGTAATTTTTCCTTGAATTTCTAGGGTTTCTTTGTTCCAAATTTTGATGGTTTTGTCTCGACTTGCAGTAATCAGAAGGCCATTCAGTTCTGAAATTTCGTAAATCGTTTCGTAATGAACCGGTAGACTTTTTTCGAGTTTTCCTTCTGGCCACGACCAGCGCTTCATTTGTCCATCTTTTCCCACAGAATATACCTTGGAAAATTCCGAATCAAAATGGGTAGAAATTGAACCTAATTTATGTCCATCTAATTCGGCAATTTCATTGAAACCATTGGTCTCCAAGATGTGAATTTTTCCTTCTTGGGTTGGAATAAACACCAATTTTCCATCCTCTGATGGTACGATTCGTCTGATTTTTCCTTGACCAAAGGGAATGCTCATCAATAAACTAAAGTCGTTTTTGTGCCAAACATGAACCATACCGTCAGCATCGGAACTCAGCACGAAATGGCTGTTCGGAATGGCACCGATATGAAAAATGCCAGATTGATGTTGTTGTATGAATTTAACCTCCTTTTTTTCATCCAATTGAATGATGTGCATGTCGCCAGATGACAATCCTATCCACAGATAATTGTCCGCAGCAAAGAGGCTGTATGGAGCGGAGGTGCATTGAACCACAAATGAGGTCTGTTCACCTGTTTCAAGATCCCAGCGAACCACGTATCGATCTGATGAGGCTGAATAAAGAAAGCCATCTAAAACGAATGCGTTATAGATGGCTCCTGAATGACCTAAATATTCTTGTTCGAATTGAATTTTCATTCTTTTTCTTCTTCCACTTCTACGTCTTCTTCGTCATTTACTTGCTTCAAGCGATCTTTGTAATCGCTCGGCATAAACTCGAAGAAAGTATCTCCGCGAAGTCCTAAGCGCAGACATTCCAATGGAATCATTTCATTCGGCGCGATGTTTCCTAGGTTCACATTTGCCCCAAACAATTTGATAAACCAAACTTGTTGGTTTTTGATCGGTGCTTCCCAAAGAATATCGTTTGGATTTACTTTCGCAATGATTTTATTGATCAAGAACGTGTGTGCAGTTCCGTTTGGACGAAACACCCCTACATTTCCAGCTTCACGACCTTCGGCAATCACTTTCCACGATCCAGCTTCTAGCTCTGTGCTCATCATTTTGATCCACTTATTCGGCGAAATAATAATACCTGAATCTTTCGATCCAACTTCGGAAAGAACGGTTCTGTCCTTGGCCATTTTTTGAATCAACTCACATTTTTCGTCGTGGTTAATAATAATGGAACCATCTGATATTTCTGCCAAATCCAAACCGTACTTGTCCAAAAGGCGCAAGTAGTCGTCGAACATATTGCGGGCGTAAAATATTTCGAAAAGCGTTCCTCCAAAATAAGGACGGATGTTGGCCTCCTTGTAAAGTTTGATTTTTTCCTCCAAATTCGGAACAACCGCAGAGGTTCCAAATCCAAATTTTACGATGTCTGTTAAATGACCAGATCCTTCGATAAACGCTTCGGTTTCACGGAGGCTTAAGCCTTTGTCCATCATCATCGTAACTCCTTCTTTACGAGGTTTATCTTCTCTATTGGGAACGAACGGTAATGTAAAGTTTGTCATGGGTTGTTGATCATAAAAATGCTTCGAATTCCGGAGCCGTTTTTAAATCGGGATTGATGCTAAAAATCTCTTTTGCCAACTTTGGCTCGGCTTCGAAGAGGGGACGAAAATAATACAAAGCATCCGTTTTTCGGCCCAAATACCAATAAACATTTGTGATCCAAAGAGGTAAAATTCGGTTTGTCCCGTAATCTTCCTCAAAATTTCCGATAAATGTCAGCGCGTCCAAAGGTGTATTTTCCAAAAGGAGTTCCATCAGGTTAGTCAGACATTCCTCGTCTTTCGGGTCCAACTCCAGAGCTTTTTGATAATGCTCCACTGCCAATTCTACTTCGTTGAGCTTTTCGTAAGCTCCACCAAGCACATGGTGAATGCCAGCATTTTGCGGGTCAAGTTCTAAGGCTTTGAGGATAAAAGGTAAGGCATCAAAGGTCTTTCCTTCCAAATCGTGAACAATCCCCATGCCCAACCATGCATCTGGCAACTGTGGCGCAAGTTCCATCGACTGTTGGTAATGCAAACGAGCCAATGGAAGTTCATTCAACTGCTCATAAGCTTCTCCTAAGTAACAAAGCGCTACTGGGTCTTCTCCATCTAATTCGATGCATTTTTGGAATTGTTCGATGGCCGAACGGAACTTTTCAACGGACAAATAGGCATTCCCCAAATTAAAGTGTGCTGCACCAAAATCTGGGTTAATCAAGATACAATAATCGTAGGCCCAGATTGCCTTTTCGAAGTTTTCAATTTTCGAATAGGCATTTCCCAGGTTGTACCAAGAGGTATAAGAGTATGGGTTTTCGTCGATGAAATCGGAATAGCTTTTTATGGCCATGTCGTATTCACCTAATTGGTCGTAACAAAAGGCAATTTCGTATATCGCACCTTCGTTTTTTGGATTGTGTTTGATGGCCGTCAATAATACGTCAATCGCTTTTTTGTATTGATTGCTATTTTCGTATTCCATTGCCAAGTCGATAAAGATTTCGTCTTTGTCCTCAACTTCGGCGATGTCTAATGCTTTCTGGAAATAGATAATGGCTCTTTTGGAATCTTTCAATTGAGAAAAGATGGAAGCCTTCGTCAAAAGCAATTCACATTCGGCTTGGGATCTCTTTTCGATTTCAGAGAGAATATTCAAGGCCTCCTTTAATTTGCCCAAGGCAGAAAGCGCTTGTGCTTGTCGGAGGTAAAAAGTTTGATGGAAAGAAAAAAGCTCCAAGGCATACGAGGCACATTTCGAAGCTTTGTTGTATTGACCAGAAATTAAAAAATGGTCAATCATGGCTTCGAGGCGGTCGACGTCTAAATAACCAAGATCTTCCCCATTCAGAAAGCGTTCGAATCTTTCTAAGTCTTTGGACAGGTCGCCCTCAAAATATTCATTTTCGTCGTCAAACATAATCGTAGGTGTTTGAGCTTCAATTTACGTTATAAAAGGAGTGGATTTTTTGTCAGTATGCCAATGTTATCCACATGGATATAAACAACTACAAAAAGCATACCCCTTCCGAAATAGAAGGGGTATGTATGACTTTATGACAGATAGACCGTTTATTTTCCGGCTCTCTTACGTTCTGTTTCTTTCAACAAGATTTTACGAATTCGCAGGTTTTCAGGTGTTACCTCTACGTATTCGTCACCTTAAATGTATTCCAAACACTCTTCCAAACTGAAAGTCTTTGGCGGTGCCAAACGAACTTTATCATCAGCTCCTGAAGAACGCATGTTGGTCATTTTCTTCATTTTGGTAACGTTCACTACCAAGTCACCAGCACGAGAGTTTTCTCCAATTACCTGACCTTCGTAGATGTTCTCGTTTGGTCCGATAAAGAATTTACCGCGCTCTTGCAAGTTGTTCAATGAGTAAGGAATCGATTGACCTTGTTCCATTGAAATCATTGAACCATTCTGACGTCCAGAGATTTCTCCTTTGTACGGTTGGTAGTTCAAGAATCGGTGGGTCATGATTGCTTCACCAGCTGTTTGTGTCAACAAGTAGTTACGCAATCCGATGATACCTCTTGAAGGAATTTGGAATTGAATAATCATACGAGCTCCTTTTGGCTCCATATTGATCATTTCTCCTTTACGCTTCGTTACAGCTTCAACAGCCGTTCCTGAATGCTCTTCTGGAAGGTCGATAGTCAATTCCTCGATTGGTTCACATTTTTGACCGTCGATATCGCGCAAGATAACTTGCGGCTGACCTACTTGTAATTCGTATCCCTCACGGCGCATTGTTTCGATCAAAACCGACAAGTGCAATACCCCACGTCCAGAAACCAACCATTTGTCAGCTTTGTCAGTTTGGTCAACGCGCATCGCCAAGTTTTTCTCCAACTCTTTTTCCAAGCGCTCGGCAATGTGGCGAGAAGTTACCTTCTTACCTTCTTTACCGAAGAAAGGTGAGTCGTTGATCGAGAACAACATGTTCATGGTTGGCTCATCAATTGAGATAGAAGCCAATGGCTCCGGGTTTTCGAAATCACAGATAACGTCACCAATTTCGAATCCTTCGATACCAGTAACGGCACAAATGTCTCCTGCTTGCACAGTATCCACTTTCACTCGTTCGATACCTTCGAAAACGAATAGTTCTTTTACGCGGTGCTTTTCCATAGCTCCTCCGCGTTTCGCCACTGTAATTTGTTGGTTTTCTTTCAATTCTCCACGGTTCAAACGACCGATTGCGATACGCCCAACGTAAGTAGAGTAATCCAAAGAAGTGATTAACATTTGGGTATTACCTTCTTCGATTTTACGAGGAGGGAAGTAGTCCAAAATTTTATCCAATAGGGGAGTGATGCTCTCGGTTGGTTGTTTCCAATCTTCCGACATCCAACCTCTTTTTGCAGAACCATAAATGGTTTCGAAGTTCAACTGCTCTTCGTTTGCGTCCAGTTCGAACATCAAATCGAAAACTTTCTCGTGAACCTCTTCTGGTGTACAGTTTTCCTTGTCAACTTTATTGATGACCAACAAAGGCTTAATACCCATAGATAACGCTTTTCCTAATACGAAACGCGTTTGAGGCATTGGTCCTTCGAAGGCATCAACCAACAAGCACACACCATCAGCCATGTTCAAGACACGCTCTACCTCACCACCGAAGTCGGCGTGACCAGGAGTGTCGATAATGTTGATTTTGGTGTTGTTGTAAGTAACAGAAACGTTCTTAGAAACGATGGTGATTCCACGCTCTCTTTCTAAGTCATTGTTGTCCATGATTAATTCACCTGAAGGACGATCGCGTTCGTTCACGACGTTTCCAGCTTCAATCACACGGTCAACCAAGGTCGTTTTACCGTGGTCAACGTGCGCAATAATGGCGATGTTTCTAATTTCCATTTAAAATCTTACTTAAAAGTTTCTTGTTCCTTTGTTATTGAATTTTCCTTTGTTTCCAGATCCGGATCCTGAGCGCTCGAAGCGACCTTTTCCGCCTCCGCGAGAATCACCGCTTTTGGAGCGACCGAAGCCACCTCCACGTGATTCACCACTGCGAGATCCTCTAAATCCACCACCACGGTTTCCTCCGCCTCCGCGGTTTCCACCGCCACCTCCACCAGAACGCTTTGGTTTTGATTTGGTGATTTCGATACTTACGGTATTTCCTTCGTATTGAGCACCATTGGCTTTACCAAGGATTACGTCAACATTCTTCGGGTCTGATTCGAAAAAGGAGAAGGATGGAAGGATTTCGATACGTCCGATTTTCGCTGAGTTCAAATCAGTCGCATCACAGATCATGCGGAGTAGGCCTCCAGGGTTTAGTCCATCTCGTCGACCAATGTTAACGAAGAATCGAGTGTTGTTTTCGTCGTCTGGGTAACGATCTTTACGGCTCTTACCGTAGTCATCACCACCGCGATCTCTTTTATCTCCACGCTCTCTTGAATTGCTTGCATTCAAATCTCCGGCGCGTTGGTAGTATTCGAAGAAACGGTTGAATTCCGTTGAAACGAATTTTTGAATTACCTCTTCTTTTGTAAGGTCAGCAAACGATTCAAAGATTTTAGGCAAGAATCCTTCGATGTCTTTTTCCTTCACTTCTGTGTCGTGTACTTTTTGCATAAATGCATTCAATTGAATTTCACAGATCTCTTCCGCATTTGGAATAGACCCTTTTGTGAATTCAACGCGCATTTGACGCTCGATAGCTCTGATTTTTCCGTTTTCACGAGTGTTGATCAGAACCAACGATTCACCTTTCTTACCAGCACGAGCTGTACCACCTGAACGGTGCGTGTAGTTCTCGATATCATCTGGAAGATTGTAATTCAATACGTGTGTAATGTTGTCTACGTCGATACCACGAGCTGCAACGTCAGTTGCCACCAAGATTTGGATATCCTTGCGACGGAAACGATCCATTACACGGTCGCGTTGTGCTTGAGAAAGATCTCCGTGTAGAGGCTCAGCACTGTAACCGTCTTTGCTTAATTTTTCTGCAACTGTAGCGGTTTCGTTACGTGTTCTACAGAAAATCAAACCGTAGATTTCAGGATTGAAATCCAACAAACGTTTAACCGCTTCGTAACGATCGCGCTCTTTTACTGAATAGTAAATGTGCTCGATGTTCTCGTTACTTTGATTTTTATGACCAATAGAAACCTCTAAAGGCTCTGTTTGGTAATTTTTAGAAATTCTTGCTACTTCTGCTGGCATTGTTGCTGAGAAAAGCCATACGTTCTTCGTTGGAGGTGTTTGATCCAAAATGGTATCGATATCCTCTTTGAAGCCCATGTTGAGCATTTCATCTGCTTCATCCAACACAACGTAATCTACGTTTTGTAGTTTGACAGCTTTGCGATTGATTAAGTCAACCAATCGCCCCGGAGTTGCGACAATGATGTTCGCTCCTCTTTTCAGATCCGACATTTGTCGTCGGATATCAGTACCACCGTAAACGGCTACGACGCGGTGGTTCGCATACTTTGAAAAATTCCCTAAATCCTTTGCAATTTGAAGACAAAGTTCACGAGTTGGACAAATAATTAGTCCTTGTGGATTTTGTTCATCTGCATCGATGTTGTGAATTAACGGTAAACCAAAGGCAGCGGTTTTACCAGTTCCTGTTTGGGCTAGACCAACGAAATCACTATGGATACCCAACAGGTAAGGGATAGCTTTTTCTTGAATCGGAGTAGGTGTCGAGAAACCCAGTTCTTCTATCGACCTTAACACCTCACTCTTGAGCCCGAGCTCTTGAAAAGTCATTAAATATTATTAAAATTGGGCGCAAAGGTACGGCATCGAAACGCAGTAACAAAATAAAGTTTGTAAATCGATGTAGTAGATTCTTTTTATTTTCGTAAAAAACCAGAATCAATGAAAAAGTTACTATTGCTCTCAATCACAGCTATCTGTTTGTTCTCTTGTCAGAAAACCTATAATTGTACTTGTACGTACCCTTCGGGTAGTCAAGAAAACTATACCGTATCCACCGAATTTTGGAAAGACGGAGAAGAGGAGTGTGATCAGTACGAATCTACCAGTTCGGGCACGGTGAATGGTCAAACTACGACAGTTGGTAAGACCTGCGAAATTAATTAGTCTTTGTTCATTTCACGGCTCACTCTACGAATATAGTAGAGCGTTTTTTCGATGGTTTCATACTGCCTATTGGGGGTAGGCCCTAAGGCTGGAGCCGCTACCACATAGCCTTGCGCATCGATTAAGAAATACTCTGGGAAATTGCGAACCTTAAAGAGTTTCAACAATTCCGGATTTTTATCAGTTGTATAAACGGGCCAATTCCATTGAGTTGGTCCGTTTTTGTTTGCCTCATTGCTCAAGTAGACCGTAATAAATTGAGTGCTTTCTCCGTATTTGGCATGCAAACTATCGAGTAATGGAAGTTCTTTTTGACAGGTCGTGGAGGTCGGGTCAAAAAAATGAAGATACACGTGTTTTCCTCGAAGAGAAAGATCAGTTACCACAGAATCTCCTTCTGTGTGCAAGACAAAATGAGGAACCTTGGCGCCTGGAACCATTTCCAACAAACGATTTTTCATATTGGTGGCAATCAAGCGATGTTCTTTGAACAAAGCACGATTGGAGAGGCTGTCCAAAATGGTCAAGATGTTGGTTTGCGGGAAATCATCTGTGTAAAATTGTTCGCACAAACTTTGGATCATGATTAGTTCTCTGATTTGAATATTCTGCATGGAATATTCGGTGCCGTAAGCTTTCATTACAGCTGTAGGACTTGCCTTCAATACACCAAGATAAACGGCTGTATTGGTCTCTTTAGACAGGCGCGGAATGAGATTTTTGTAATACCTTTTTACATAGGTCATGTACGCATCATTCTTGTAATAAACTGGACTCGGACGAATGTAAAAATCATACTTTTCGTATTTGTTTCTCGTTCCTGCAAAATAGATTTCATCGAGGGCGGCGATGCGAAAGCGAACGTAGGACTTGAAGAAAATGGTTGAGTCGTTTTCGTAGGCTTTTTCCACATAAATTTTGAAGGTATCTAACTTTTGAGCAAATTGAATGGGGTCGAAATCTTTGAGGTGATAAAAAGAGCTCATGTATTCGTCCTCCCAGCGGTTGTAGGCCAGAATCTTATAATTGATATCGCTTTCTGGAAGATTGCGGAAGGCGAGCTCCACCTTGTGACCCGATTTTAATTTCGGCGAGAAGGGATCTTTTTCAGGAACAAAAATTTCGTATTCCGCACCAGGTTGAGCGTAGAGGAAGCCCATGTTACTTTCCACGCGCAAGACAATTTTTTGTGTTTCGGCCAAAGGAAAAGAAAGTCTAAAAGTGCTGTCTGGTTGTACTGTAGCGAAATCGATTTGTTCTTCCATTTCACTCATGTAATCTTGAATGATCAGCGCTTTTACAGTCTTACCTACAAAAGCTGGAGCGTATCCATTAATGATTACTCGTTCTTTGGCTTGGCCAAATGAGAAGGAACAAGAAAGTATCAAAAGAAGGACGAACTGGCTAGCAAATCGAAACATGTAAATGGGTTTTATGGCATTCAAACGCAAGAAAAATGCACAAATTGTACCAAGATTAATCTAATAAGTGACTGAGCGATACGAAATTTTGAATATCCGCTTTGTTGCGATGGATTTCTCGAACAATATTGGAATTAATGGCCGCAAATCTTTGTTCTGTTAAGAAGAAAACGGTTTCAATTCCATCCGAAATTTCAAAGTTCATGTGGGCAATGGGTTTTTCGTAGTCGAAATCCTTGGAGTCGCGCAGTCCGCGGATGATGTATTTTGCATCCACATCTTTGGCAAATTCCACTGTTAGTTTTTCATAGGTCAAAATCTTCACACGCGGTTCGTTTTGGTACAAACCTTCAATGTGTCTGATTCTTTTATTCAATTCAAAATAAGATGTCTTACTGGAGTTGATTCCGATACCAATGACGATTTCGTCGAACAAGTTCAATGCCTTGCGGATAACTGTTTCATGTCCCTTGGTAAATGGGTCAAAAGAACCGGGAAATAGACCTTTGCGATGCATGTTTGTTTTTTACGAATGTAGGCAATTCGCAGCGTTTAGTCCTTCTGAAAAAACGAGAAATGCACACTCCCATATTTTTTCATGAAATCGAAATGGGGGAGATCGTCCGTTTGGGTTTGTTTGCCGTGTTCCACAATCAGAAGTCCACCCTCGTTCAAAAGGTCTCTTTCAAAAACGGTCGTGATGATTTCTCTGTGAAAATCGGCAGCATAGGGAGGGTCAGCAAAGATCAAGTCAAATTTTTGTGGTGACTTTTTCAAAAACTGAACCACATCTCCTTTGAGAACAGAAACTTCGTTGGCAACGTCTAATTCCTTTGCAATTTTGTTCAAGTATCGAACGCAGGCAAAGTTTTGGTCCACAGCAGTAACGTGTTGCACGCCACCCGAAATGAACTCGAGTGTAATATTTCCGGTACCAGAACACAAATCGAGAACTGTTATTCCATCTATTTCGAAACGGTTGTCGAGAATGTTGAAAAGTCCTTCTTTCGCAAAATCTGTCGTGGGACGAGAAGCGAAGCCTTTGGGTACCTGAATTCTTCTAGATTTGAGTTTTCCTCTAACTATACGCACAGTGTCTGGTATTCTGTCAGTAATTGTTTTTCTTCGGTAAGTTCAATTGATTTCAGCAAATCGATTTTATTCCAAACTTTTGACAAGGGTTCCACGAGATCCATGTCCTCAATAGAGTTGCAAAGGATACATTTGCCTTTTTCACCTTTCAAGTTCAATTGTTGAACCAAGTGTGCGGTGTGGTACAAAATATCTTCGTGACTTTGACAATCGAAAATGTTGTAGAATTGTAAGTCATTGTTTTTCACCGCCATCAGCATAAAATGCTCTTTGAAAGGTAGAATCAACAATTTCAAGCCAAAGGCACCCTTGGTAAAGACTCCTCTTATGGCGTGCGATCCCGCATGTTGAATAGTCATTCGTGGAAAGCGCGAAATAAAGAAGCTTTTGACCCAAAGAGGAATTTCAAACAGATTCACAACGGTGTATTCGGGAATTCTGTTGAAATCAATATCATTTTCGTCAACCCTAGTACCAAAGCTCAATTGAAAGGCTTTCGTTGTATCGGTAATACCGAATAAATTATAGGGGAGAAGAGTCGATTTTTCACTAAACCAGGAAAGGGAGTATTCATCCCAATCCATGGTTCTAAAATCTGTCTTTAATAAAAACGCGTCTAATTGATCCTTGTATCCAAAGTCGGTTTTATCCGTGAAATGGAACAGAAAGTCTTGTTCAACTTGACCGTCAACCAAGCGCTGAAAGCGAACGGAGTTTCTATCGAGATGAACGACTAATTGTTTCGACATACAAAGATGGGCTTACTGCTCCCAAGAACCTCCGGTGTCGCTAGAAGTCAATTTACCGAACGACAACTCAATTGGTTTTTCACCTTCTACACGAGCAAATGGCATTTTACCAGAAACGCGAATCGTTGGAATTTTTTCTTCACCTACGCTTACTGAGTCCATGGTTTCCAATTTCCATTTCTTTCCATTGGCCATTGGGATGTACGGCAATGAGTCCGCATAGAATGGACCGATACCAGCCTTGATTCGTCCTTCTTTGTATGAACGAGAACCAAATTTGGTAGACATAAAGCTCACCATTACTGTATCTCTTTTGAATCCAAGTAAGTCCTCTGGACAATTGGCAGAACGGCTTAACAATACCGCTTCCATTTCTGTCATGTTGTTGTCGATTGCACGGTTATCGCCGTACAAGAAATCTCTTTCCTGCTCTGTGATTTTACGAGAAGGGACTACACCAACTGCATCAATCGTAGGAACTTGACCATTTTTGATGAAATCAACCAATTTGTTCCAATCGTTTGCATATACGCCATTTGCCTCAGCGTAAGCTTTTTGAGCGGTACGAATATCTCTTAAGTTCGCTTGAGCTTTAATCAAACAAAGATCGTAGCGCTTTTGATGGCTGTAAGTTTTGTTAACCGAGTAAGTCGACCAACCAAGGGCAACCAAGGCAGCAACACCGGCTACTACGCCCAAAATGGTCAAAAGCATGGCAGACATTTTTCCTGAACTGTACAAGAAACTCAAAATACCTGCAACTAACATCATAACGGTTGCAATTGTATAGCTACTGTTTTGGGTGCTTTGCAAACCCAAGTATAGCATGGCAATACCAGTCAACGTGAATAATGCTGGAACAGAATATTTTTTTAATAGGAGCGATAGATTGCCTGTCATCTTAATTGTTTATTTCAATTTCAAGGACAAATCTACAATTTTTTCAATTCTACCATAAAGTCACACACTAGTTTTTTTCCCCCTTTTAATCAACGGTAAACCCATTAAAATCTTCTACTTTTGACAGCATGTCAATTGCTCCAGAATCAGGCATTTCCAAGGACCTACTCCATTTTTTCGGAATGGAACCAACGCGAGACCAAGCCAAAGTTATTGGTCAACTGGACACCTTTTTGTCAGCAGACGCTGATTTTTCTTGTTTTGTTTTAAGTGGTTATGCAGGTACGGGTAAAACCTCCCTGATGGCATCCTTGGTGAAATCATTGGTTAAAAACCGCATCAAAGTTCGCATGATGGCTCCAACAGGTAGAGCTGCGAAAGTTCTTGGTTTTAAGGCAGAACGAATGGCAACGACTATTCACAAGGTGATTTACCGACGCGGTTTGGCCAGTGATGGAAATTATCGGGTAACCAAAATGCCGAATCTCGCCAAGAATACGGTTTTTATTGTGGATGAAGCGTCCATGATTGGTGATTATACGATGCAAAATGATGGGACTGTAAATCCGATGAATCTACTGGAAGACTTGATGGAGTTTGTCTTTTCTGGCAAAGGGTGTAAGTTGATCTTGTTAGGTGACGAAGGTCAGTTGCCTCCTGTGGGAAGTGATTATTCACCAGCCTTGCATGCCGATTATCTGAAGAATACTTTTTTCAATTTGAACCTTACTACCGGTCGCTTAACGGAAGTGGTTCGTCAACAGAACCAATCATCCATTTTGGTGAATGCTACCAAACTGCGGTCGGCTGAAGAATTTGCATATCCGAAGTTTGAACTGGTCAAAAAAGGAGATTTAATGCGTCTTTCTGGAGAGGATACCCAAGATCGTTTGGAACAGAGTTATCAGGAGGTGGGACTCGATGAGACCATTGTTATTACTCGATCCAATAAGAGAGCTAACTTATTCAATCAGCATATTCGCGGCAGAATTCACTGGTACGAGGACGAGTTGAACAACGGCGATTTGTTGATGGCTGTTAAGAACAATTATTTCTGGCTAGAAGAAACCTCACCCATGGGGTTCATTGCCAATGGAGAAATGTTCAAGATCAAACGCGTTTTGTCGAGAGAGGAAAAATATGGGTTCCATTTTGCGACAGTCATTGTGGAGTTTGTAGATTATCCAGATGAGTCGGAAAGGGAGTTGATCGTACTCATGGATACACTTTCTGTAGAAGGTCCGTCTTTGGGCCGAGAAGAAATGAAGCGCTTGTTTTTTGAGATTGAAAAGGATTATATCGATATCAAAGCCAAGAAAAAACGATACAACAAGATTGTAAAAGATCCCTATTTCAATGCTCTACAGGTGAAATACGCTTATGCGGTTACCTGTCATAAAAGTCAAGGTGGACAATGGGCGCATGTGTATATCGACCAAGGGTATTTGGTGGATGAAATGTTGGACGCATCCTATTTTCGATGGTTGTACACGGCTCTGACACGTGCCACGGAGAAAGTGTATCTTTTGAATTTTAAGCCTGAATTTTTCGATTAAAGAGGTAGTTTAACAGATCCTGTTTTCACGCTAATTCGTTGCTTGCTCAATGTCTTGTTGAAGCGATCAATCACAATTTTGGCTTCTGGTCGGGTCATGTAAATTCCAGCCAAATAGTTGATTTCTTCTTTCATTTTGACCAAAACCGAATAGGTTCTCATTACACTCAAAATTTCATTTTCAGTCAAACCTAATTTGGTGAATTGTTCCATCATATCCGGGTTGTCCACTTTCACGTTCGAATGAACAGGGTCGGTGTATGAATTGACTTCTAAGGTCACACCACGATTCAGCGTGATGTACATTTCCGTTCTTCTCAAATCGCGGAAAGTACTGTCCATTTTGGCTGCTTTTCGTTCCGCATCTGTATTTCCAGGATAGGTTTTCAATTCTTCTGGTGCGCTATTTTTTACAATACGGGCTCCCTCTCTTTTTCCAATTCCTTCGCCACGAGCGATGATTTCGAACTCTACCTTTTTATTCAATAATCCTTCGAAAAAGAGTCGAAGAGCCAAACTGTCTTTTGGTCCAAATAAGGACTGCTTTAATAAATACGCATCTGATTCAAATACATCCACCAATTCCAGTTGAATGCGGGCATCGTATTTAACTTCGGCCTCCATTTTATTGATGTGAAGCATTACCTCATCTGCCTCGTCAGAGAGACTAGAAACGGGGATTGCCAATAAGCGGACTTCAAACGGAATGGTATCCAAACTAGCAGGGAAGGTGAATTCTTGGGTAAATACGTCGAAAGTGGTTGAATCTTCAAAGGTGTATAATCCGTCTTTTTCCTTGTAAGGAACAGGGTACAGACCAAAGTTTCGTTTGTACTCCTCCAGGCGAAGTTGGTATAATCCCATCAACTCCAAGGCCTTGCTCTTGTCGGCTTTAAGTTCCTTGATTTTGCTTTTGTATCCTTCGAACAGCCCGTATAAGTGAACGATTTCAGATTGCGTTTTAGCGCGTTCGTCTTTCTGACTTCTCGTTGTCGGTTGGTAGTCTTTTAAAGTCGTTGATTTCTTTTTGTCCTTGCGAACAGCACGAGATGGACGGCGATCTGTAGTAATAGAAGTGTAACCGTAATCCGAATATTTTTTCTCCGCTTTTTCAATGCGCATTTCGGTATCGTCCTTCTTTTTCTCGTTGTACTCAATCCAATAATCGAATCCACGTCGACCATAAATCATATCGTCTAACTTGGCTATTTTGTTGAATTGTAAATCGTTGATGATGCTCTGATACGTAGCGCCTTCCGAGAAAGCTGAATCCGGAGAAAGAAAACGGGTATCACCAGCTCCAAAGAGGCGGTAGCATTTCCCATCTTTTTCGACAACTACGGTTGTTTGTTTTTTGTCGTTGTAGCCCCATACATCAAAGTGAAGGTTGGTTTGACGGTTGTTGCCAACGGTTAGGGAATGATACGTTGCTACGCGAGCTGGTTCAATTTTCTTGGTCGCTTTTCCTTTGTCGTTGAGTGATTCAACAATGCTTACTTGGTAAGGGAAGAGTCCCACTGCTTTCGGTAAACCTTTGTTCCATCTACCTTTTTCGTCTTTTTCTCGTTCTTCAAGCAGTCCTGAGGTGTTGCTTCCGTCACCCGCTGCAATTAGATAATTGTCAAACTCTTCTGCAATTCCCCCTAGAGCACGATATATTTCATACGTTCTTTTTTCAACATATTGGTTGGTAGC